>JBCDBC010000267.1:0-6610 GCA_039184535.1 Bacteroidota bacterium
CTTTTTTCCATTTGGCTAATCTGAGAGGATCAAGTATATTAATGCCCCTGATAGTACCTTCATCTCAATAATGGATCTCAAAGAAGCTCAATTAACCGACTTCAAAGTTACTGCTCGACATCCATGGGAACTTGCCCGTCTACGTGCTGTAAAAAAGCTGTTGGCAACCTACCTAAATCCTTTGACTAAGAAGCAGGTTAAGGTATTGGATATAGGCTGTGGGGACACCTGGGTTATAGAGCAGCTCACTGAGACCTTACCTGAGGCCCGTTTTCATGCGGTAGATATTGCCTTTTCCGAGGAAGTACTTTCTCATATCAACGCTAAGTACGCTTCTTCTCGGAAACCTATACGTGCCTTCCGGTCCATGGCGGAAAGTCTTGAAGCGGATACTGGACAGGTAGACCTCATTCTTCTACTAGATGTGATCGAGCACATAGTGGATGATATCAGCTTCCTGAAAACCCTGCACGAGCATCCCGGTGTGAATGAGCATACACGCATCCTCATCACAGTACCGGCTTACCAATCCCTCTTTTGTTCGCATGATGTATTTCTGGAGCACTATAGAAGATATGATAATGCCATGCTTTCTAAACATATAAAAGCTGGAGGAATGGAACCCATTCATCTGGGATACTTCTTCACCTCCCTTCTTATATTTAGAGGTGTTCAGGTCATAAAAGAAAAGATATTCTCAGCTGATGAGGCTAAGGGGATAGGAGACTGGCAGGGAAGCAAGTTCAAAACTGACCTGATGACCAGCATGCTCAATACTGACTATAACATAGGCGCAACACTCAGGAAGATGGGTATTTCCTTACCAGGACTTTCTAATTTCGTCATATGCAAACCCTCTGCCTGATCATCCCTTGTTATAATGAGGCAGAAAGACTTCCCCAACGCTACCTTAGGAAGTTTATCCAGGCTCACCCTAATATCCACCTCTGTCTGGTAAATGATGGAAGTCAGGATACTACCTGGACCATCATAGATCAGCTTTCCAAAGAATCTCCCGAACAGATATTTGGTCTAAACCTGGAACAGAACCAAGGAAAAGCGGAGGCGGTGAGGTTAGGACTTCTACATATGCAGAAGCAGAGTAGGTATGAGTACCTGGGCTACTTTGATGCAGATATGGCTACTCCCCTGGATCAGGTAGACTTTTTCCTTCATTTCTGTCAGGGCACCTTTACACACAGCTTCATCGTAGGTTCACGTATCAAGCGTTTAGGAGCCAAGGTGGAACGAAGTCCCTTACGACATTACCTAGGAAGGATTTTCTCTACTGTTGCCAGTTTAATTCTCCAGCTTCCTGTGTATGACACCCAGTGTGGAGCCAAACTCATCAAAGCAGAGGTAGTTCCAACTATCTTTGCACAACCTTTCCTCAGTAAGTGGCTCTTCGATATAGAAATATTCGCGAGGCTTAGAGGGTTATACGGGAAAGAAATGGTTGAAGAAGAGGTAATGGAAATCCCTCTACAAGTATGGCTGGAAAAAGGTGATTCCAGACTCAAGACCAAAGATCTCCTCAGGGTATTCCCAGAGTTATACAGAATCCACAGAAAGTATAAAGGGAATGGAGATGTTTCTCCAATTCAGCTGAACGAACAAACCCCTCAGGAAACCGGCTCTGTATGATGGCTCATCTCAAACATTACATCTGATTCTACCAACTCATCCAGCTGTCTAATAAATACATCCAAGGAAAAAAGAGCGATGTAGGCTTCTTTGCTAAGTGCCTCAGTATCTATTTTTCTCATGTCTCCCTCCGTACCTATAAACTCATCACGGGTCATGTGAATGGGAAGGTCTTTCTCTAGGAAAGTAAGAATACCTTTAGGAGCATACTGCTCTCTCACCACTTTTTGAAGCGCAGACCACTGATCCCAGTCTACATCCATTACCTCCATCTTTTTCCCAGCGTTTTCTCCTTCAGAAAAGAATAATTGAAACAGTACTTTGGCTTCCATAGTGTCATAATTTGCCCACAAAGGTAGGGAAAAGAAAGAAAAATAATCGCCTGACATCCTAATTACCAGCCTAATCGCAAAATTGGGCCGATTCACAACTAAGGAAAACTAAGTACAGATGGATGTACTAACAATTAGGGATAAGTAGTATTTTGACTTTAGCTAGAAGAGTAATTTTGTTTTCCTACATGAAGACAGACTAGCTATTGTTCTATTTGATCGAATTAACCCACTCAACACCAAAACTCATGAGAACTATTTGCTCTTTCCTACTTCTATTCTCTTTTGTTTTCTCTCTTAAGGCACAGTTCAAGTCAAACCTGGAAGGCGTTTTCTTTGACAGGCCGCTAATTACTGGTAAGAACGGAATGGTAACTTCCCTGCACCCGCTTTCCTCTATGGCTGGGATGCAAATTTTACTAAAGGGAGGGAATGCTTTTGATGCGGCGGTAGCTACTGCTGTGGCCACTACTGTGGTAGATGGAAAGAATTCTACCATTGGCGGAAATGGGTTTGCTACCATGTATATAGCCGGTAGCAAAGAAGTAAAAGCCCTTAACTTCTTTGGCCCAGCTCCTAAGTCTGCTACCATTGATAATTACCAGGACAAAGACTACAAACGCGGCTACCTTGCTTCTCCCGTTCCCTCTAACCTAAAAGGCTATCAGACATTACTGGAAAAATACGGGACCATGTCATGGGAGGAGGTATTAGCGCCAGCCATAGATTTAGCTGAGAATGGATATGTCTTCACGGCTAACGATACAGAAATCTTAGAAGAACGCGCAGAGATTCTCACTCAGTTCCCCACTACCAAGGAAATATTCTTCCCGAATGGGGAAGCCATCCAGGATAAGCAAATATTGGTTCAAACAGATCTTGCCAATACCCTAAAGGCCATCGCTAAGGAAGGACCGGATGTATTTTACAAAGGGTCTATAGCCGACGAAATCGTCTCCTTCTATCAAAAAAACGGTGGATTGATCACTCATAAGGACCTGGCTTCTTATGAGGCCAGATGGGTAACCCCTCTGGAGACTTCTTACAGAGGGTATTCCATATTTACTCAACCTCCTAATAGTAGTGCCATCGCCTTACTTATGCAGCTAAACCACCTGGAAGGATTTGATCTAAAAAGCATGGAGCATAATAGTCCTGAGTACCTGAATTTGATAGGTCAGGTAATCCAGGTAGCCTTGGCTGACAGAAATAAGTATGTAGGGGATCCCGACTTTGTGAATGTTCCTACTGACAAGATGCTCTCTAAGGCATATTCTGCCGAAAGAAGAAAACTTCTGGCGCCATCGGGGAAGATGAGTACCATCAAAGCTGGAGAAATTCCAGTGAAAGCCAAGAAATCCAATACCACCCATCTTACCGTAGTAGACAAAGAAGGAAATATGGTAGCTCTGACCCAAACACTGGGTGCATGGTACGGCTCGGGGGTAGTCGTAGGGAATACTGGGGTTATCTTTAGTAACCAGATGAGACATTTACATCTGGAGCAGGAAAGTCCCTCTCGTATAGAACCCGGAAAACGACCAAGATCTAATCAGTCTCCTACTATCGTCTTGAAAGATGGCGAGCCCTTTATGGCCATAGGTACGCCAGGGGGAGATGGAATTTGGCAAAGACTCTCACAAGTCCTCGTAAACATCATAGATTTCGACATGGACATACAAGAAGCTATTTCTTCTCCTAGAATCATTTATGGTGGATACCAGGAAACGGGTACAAATATTACCCCAACCTTCATTGTAGAAAAACGAATGGGGGAAGAGGTAGCTAAAAAGTTTGCTGAGTATGGTGTAACTGTAGAATTGAGAAATCAGGATGAAGGAAGGGTTAATGGCATCATGATTCATCCTATCTCAGGTCAACTACTAGGAGGAGCAGACCCCAGAAATAAAACTTACGCCATAGGATGGTAAGAATATCATTCCTAAACGAGTAGCTCCAGAATAGAAATATGGAGCTTCCTGGAATCATATGCTGAGGGGAGAAAAGTATTAAGCACCAACAAAGTACTTTTCTCCCTTCTACATCATATAATCATGTATGTTCACCTATCCGAGAAGTCAGTTTTCTCTACTTAAATCACTTACATGCAAGACTTACCTATCCTCATAGCCAAACAAATCAGAGATGCTTTCCTGGGCGGGAACTGGACCTCCGTAAATATTAAGGGCACCTTAGCTGATGTTAGCTGGGAAGAATCCATACAAGAAATCCCTGGCTATAATACGCTGGCTACCCTCACCTTCCATGTGAACTATTTCCTGGAAGCTATCCTGATGGTACTACGAGAGAATAAACTGGAAGCCAACGATAAGTTCAGTTTTGATCATCCACCTATACATTCGCAAGGAGACTGGGTATCTCTGGTGAACCGACTACTCACAAATGCAGAAAGCTTTGCCGCAGAAGTGGAGAAACTGCCTAACGAAAGACTAACTGCTGATTTCTGGCAAGAGAAATATGGGACCATGTATTATAACATTCATGGCATCATAGAGCATAGCCATTACCACCTTGGGCAGATGGTGTTTTTGAAGAAAATGTTGAAGGAGAAAGAATAGAGTTGACTGTAAACAGGAATCCTATTTTCTTCGGGTGAATATTTCATTGAATTAGCGCTGACTTCATGAGAAAAGCTTTTCTGACAGGACTCGTCCTCTCTTACCTCTTTGCCTTACAAGTTTCCGCTCAAACCACCATCCGAAACTTCATCTTTGGGCATAGTCTGATTAACCATGAGTTTCAGGTAAATCCTACCCCCAGTCAGGAGACTTCCGTTCCTCACTGGTTCCACTTTCTGGCAGAGGAGGCAGGCGTTTCTTATGCCGTTAGTGGCCAATACGGCTTTCTCCCACAGCACCAAAACCTCCCTCCGATTTCACAGTGGGGCTTTGATGTGGTAGCGCCCGTTTGGGAATCTGACACTGAGCCTTTCTCAGCAGCAGATTTTACCGATATATTGATCACCCCGGGCAATTTCATCCAGTGGCAGGGTCCTGACCAGGAATACCCTGCAGATCCAGGTATTACCCCTCTTTCTGCTACCCAACGTGTATTCGAGTGGTGTGATGGTCAGGAAGAAGGGCTGAACTTTTATGTATATGAGAATTGGCCGGACATGGCCCCCTTTCTCTCGAATGGGTTTCCTCCCTCAGCCTCAGAATGGAAAGCTTATAATTCCGAACTGAATGGCCCTTTCCATTCATGGTTCCTTACCTACCATGATGCCCTGGTAGCAGCTAACCCAGATCTCTGTATTAGCATGATTCCAGTGGGACCTGTACTTAGTACTATCCTTACTCAGGAGCCCTTCAACCAAATCCCGATTACAGATCTGTTCGAAGATGACGCACCTCATGGAAGAGCGAGCTTATATTTCCTCGCAGCAATGACTACCTATTCTGCTATGGTAGGCGAACCTGTTCCTGCTGGCTATTCTCCTCCTTCCATCATAAACAGCATCATCCGCGAGAACTATGAAACGGCAGGCACTATCATCTGGGAGTCCCTAAATGATTTTACGGATGGGAAAGGAAACCTCAAGGCCTTCTGCCAAAACCTGAATACCTCAACCGAGCTTGAAGAGGCTCTTTCTCCAACGACTATATATCCTAACCCAGCATCAAATGAGCTCTTCGTAAGAACTGGGTATACAAATCTCCATTTTCAGCTGAGAAATATGCTGGGACAGGAGATGCGTTTTGAAGTGAGATTAGCGGGAGATAGGCATAGGTTAGATCTACAAGCATTGCCTATGGGGATGTATCAACTAACAGCCCAAGACAGTGAGGGCAAGCTCATACTCTCTGGGAAAGTTATTAAGCGCTTCTAAGAAGTCTCCTAAAACAAACGTCCGGCTTTTGGGTCTTAGTGAAGGAATGACTCTTAAAACCTAAAAGCATAATTCGGATGTATGGCTTCATTATTTCTCTCTTTCTGGCTTTCTATATTTCTACTGATCCTCACCCTCTGGTAGGGACAAAGTTCCCGGACTTAACTGTGGAAAGGTTGAATAGAGAAGAAATTACCCTTCCCAACGCACTCACTCGAGAGGCAAACATTCTCATTCTGGTATTTGAAAGAGATTCACAGTTCAAAGTAGATTCGTGGGCAGAATTTATCATCAGTGATCATGAAGCTAAGTCTGAGGTGAGCTATCACGAAATTCCCATGATCAGCAGCTTTTTCAAGTTGGCTTCTGGCTGGATAGACAATGGGATGCGCTCAGGTATTAATCCCAAGCTTCATGATAATGTAGCTACTTTTTATGGCGATAGAGACCCTTATTTTGAAGGGCTGCAGATGTCTGATAAATCTTCTATTTATGTATTCATCCTTGATAAAGAGGGAATCATCCGCTACAGAGAGGAAGGAATGGCTACCGCGGAAAAACGTCAGAAGTTTGAAAAAGTCCTGGCTCAGTTGACTTCTGAAGAATTGAGCTGGAAAGATTAATCCTTAGGACTGAAACATAGTCCTAATCATACGTGTAACTGTTTCTGTAAGATTTAGCTCTTTTTCTATGCCCGGACTAATATTCTTTACGATAGGAGAAAGGTCGGAAATACCCTTTAAGTAAGCCCAAATATTCATCATATGGATTTGTGGAGAAGTCC
>JBCDBC010000268.1:0-6608 GCA_039184535.1 Bacteroidota bacterium
ATCCAGAAGCTGTTACTTCTGCAGACGGAAATGTAGGTTCTCCCCAGGGAGAGGCAACACCCAGAGAGGCTTTTGTAGCCATTACAGAGTTTATGAATAATTCTTTAGGAGCTGATAGAGAATTTGTGGAACTAAGAAATTATGGCTCATCCTCTGTAGATTTGATTGGCTGGACACTGTCAGATGAAGATGCTGATAATGTTACCTTTCCTCCTTACACCTTAGCGCCAGATGGTGTTATCCTCGTTGTTTTATCTAGATTTGGCGAGAGTGTGGCTGATGCCAAGGCGGATTTTGAAAGGGAGTGGTTTTCAGGAATACCCCAGGATAACATCCTGGTGGTTGCTACTTCTGCTTTTGTTCTGGGGAATATGGGAGATGAAATCATTCTGAAAGATGACAATGGAAATATTTCCTGGATTTTAGCCTATACAGATGATGAAACAGAGGGTCGTGCTACTTTCCTTACCAGCATGGACTATGAGAATATTCCCAATATATATGGTACCAAAGCCAGCCCAGGTGTTAACAGAGATGGCAATGACCTGGGACAGGCTAACTTTCTGGGATATGAGTCTAATAATGATACAGCAGATCCAGATGCATTTACTTCTGCGGATGGGAATGTGGGTTCTCCTGAGGGAGAGGCGGTTGAAGTAAGTTTTACGGGAACACCTGATTTCTGCATAAATGCAGGAGTGCAGACAAACCTTTCAGGAGGCTCCCCTGCTGGAGGTACATATGCTGGACCTGGTGTTACAGATAATGGAGATGGAACTTATGACTTTGACCCTGCAGTAGCAGGAGGGGGACCACGTATCCTCGGCTATGGATTTATGGGAAGTGTAGCCTTAGATACCTTGGAGATATTTCCTGTAGATACGACCCGTATAGCTGCTCGCACCTGTGATGTTACGAAAGTGAAAATAGATACAGTCTTTCTGACCAATATGTTTGGCTGCGATAGCGTTGTGATTACGAACACGACGCTATTTCCTTCAGATACGACCCGGATTACTTCTCTCACCTGTGATATCATGCAAGTGAAGATGGATACGGTCTTCCTAACTAACCAATTTGGCTGTGATAGTGTAGTAATTACGAATACAACATTAGCTCCTTCTGATACAACCCGGATTACTTCTCTCACCTGTGATATCATGCAAGTGAAGATGGATACGGTCTTCCTAACTAACCAATTTGGCTGTGATAGTGTAGTAATTACGAATACAACATTATCTCCTTCAGATACGACCCGGATTACTTCTCTCACCTGTGATATCATGCAAGTGAAGATGGATACGGTCTTCCTAACTAACCAGTTTGGCTGTGATAGTGTAGTAATTACGAATACAACATTAGCTCCTTCTGATACAACCAGGCTGTCAGCTACTACCTGTGATCCTATGGAAGTGAAAATGGATACGGTCTTTTTGACCAACCAATTTGGCTGTGATAGTCTCGTGATCACGAATACTACCTTATTACCACTCTGTGTGAAGGAGTTTATTTTGGTAGATGCAGATGCAGACACCAATGTGGTACCCCTGACAGAAGGCGCTTGCCTCCTGCTACAGGATCTACCTAAGAACTTCAACATCATAGCCATAGTAGAAGGAACAGAAACTACAGACAGAGTTACCCTCACTTTGGACGGACCTATTAGTACTGTTCGTACGGAGCGTAAAAATCCTTATGCAGTTTTTGGAGATATAAAGGGGGATTACAATAGAAGGCCTACCACAGCAGGTGCCTACAAGATCAGTGCTACGCCTTTTTATCAGAAACCGGGTCTGGTAGCAGGAACTATGTTAATGCTCAACTTCGAGATCATAGACTGTGAGATCAGTGGTCCGGCAGCTAATGCAGGTCCTCATTTAGAGCTGGATTGTAGCACAGGAGATGCCATGCTGATGGGAAGTGTAACAGGTGGAACTGGAGCAGTGATGCTAAGCTGGACTGGGCCAAGTGGATTTAGTTCTACTGACCTTATGCCTACGGTTACTGAAGCTGGGATATACGTCTTGACAGCAACGGACAGTAAAGGTTGTACTACTTCTGATGAAGTATTAGTTGAGCTTTGTCCGGTAGATTGTACCCATGAAGTCTTCCAGTTTGTACTGGTAGTTTCTGATACAGATCAGGACATCATGATCCTCAGTGATGGAGCTATAATAGATCTAGTACAGGTAGGATGGGATCTGAATATTAGAGCAGAAGTCCTATGTTGTAACAAAACAGAAAGTGTCAGACTTGAGTTGAGCGGGGCTCAGAGCAGAACCCGCACAGAGAATAAGGTACCATATGCACTGGCAGGAGACAGCAATGGAAACTACAGCGACCAGAACTTCATTCCTGGGGGCTATGCATTGACAGCCACGCCATATCCCATGAACAATGCTCAAGGAACTATGGGTACACCTCTGACCATCAACTTTACCGTGATCACAGGAGCCCCAGCACCACAGACAGGCTTTGGAGATCCTTCCCTAAGCCCTGATTTTGAGCTGAGTGTATTCCCGGTACCTACGAATGCAGAACTCTTCATAGATATGAAGTTCTTCGAGGAGGGAACGTATCAGGCAGATATGTTTGATGTATCTGGTAGAGTCGTGATGAGTAAGAAACTGGTATATGATAATGTGAATGGAAAAAGTTACACCGTAAATACTCAGCAACTAGCTGTGGGGGTGTACATGATCCGTGTCACAGGTCAGAATTACCAGGAATGGAAAAAGATTTCCATTAACAGATAAGTCTTAGACAACAGATAGTATAAACGCACTACACATTGACCGGCCGGGTCCCAAAAGGATCCGGCTTTTTGTATGTCTTCTCTTAAGTATTACCTGGATAGTTACCATTGGATCATTTCATGTAACTGATCAAGAAAACTTGAAGGGATTGATAAGGGTAAAATTAATATTTTGATAATTGAATATTCGGTTTTATAAATATTCAAATTTTTGTTCATCAAAATAAATTTTTAAGCGTTCAGTAAGCAACCCTCTACCTCCAATTGATCAACATACAAATGTTATTAATCTCCAGAAAAGAGGTCATCCTAGCTTCCAGGATATTATTCATTTTATTGCCAATGGGGGCTATTCTCCATTTGATAACGGAAAGATATTCACTTCCTCTGGTACAGTATGCATTAGCATCTGGGGGATCATTATATGAGGAACCAGAAGGAATGAGTACCTCAGGCATTATATCCATAACAGAAGAATCAGTGAGTCTACGTCTTACAGAGACACCAGGAGATATGTTTTTAGCCTATTCTGATGGGAAGATCATCAGGTGTAATACAGATGGAGGAGATACTGTCACCATTTACAAAAGTCCTGATGGATACGGATTTATACAAAGCATGGCCATAGATACTGCTGGAGGTAAGCTTTACTGGGTTGATGAAGATTATCAGTTCGCTGAAATGGTACTATTGAGGGCTAATCTTGATGGAACAAGTCGTGAAGTAGTATTCAATTTCGGCATTAGCAATACTTATGGAATTCCAAGGGCAATCACATTAGATCTTCTAAATCAGAAAGTCTACTTAATAGCTAAAAAACATAATATTGCTGGGGCAGATATCATGCGTGTGAGTTTGGATGGAGGAGCCTTAGAATCTGTCTTCAGGATTGAAGAATGGAATCCTGATAACATTGGCGGAGAGAATGCCTTGAAGTTGGATTTAGTCAATAATAAAATCTACTTCATTGAGGAAGATCAGGACGCTTTATATAGACTTGACTTGAATCCTGTCACTGGAAGCGTAGCTAATCTAACAGAGTTATTCACAGGAGAATTCTCCCGTCTGTTTGATTTAAACCTGGATCTAAGTAATGACAAAATTTATATAGCTGACGGGCCTAATATTAAGGTAGGAAAGCTGGATGGAACAGGATCTCTGACAACTATGATTAGCAGACCTGGCAACATCTCAAGTTTCTCTATAGATCTGGGTATCCCTAAGCTTTTCCATACAGAAGGCTTTCCTGGATTAAATAAAGTTAATCTTGATGGAGGCAATACGGAGGTGATTGAAGGTTTACCTACATACCCTCGGACCGTCCTGGTAGCTGGAGAACAGGTAGCTCATAAACTGGTTACTCCTGCTTTTAGTATTCAAGGATTAACAGATATTACAGAAGGAACTAATGAAGGAAGTTGTGAAGCCTCCTTCCCCATACCTTCCCCCTTAGTCTCCGGAGCTCAGGGAGAAGTTTCCTTTACTACTTCTCTGGGGATTCAGCCAGGAGAATCTTATACCTTTCCAATTGGGGATACGGAGATCATATATGAAGCTACTGATGATGGTAGTTCTTTGGTAATTACAGATACCATTCTGGTAACAGTAGTGGATGATGAAAAACCTATTATTAACTGTGTAGAGGATATCATTATAGAGGCAGAAGAGGGGACTAGCTCTATAGTAGTAAATTATGAAGATCCCACCTTTTCAGATAACTGCCCTGGGGCAGAATTATCTCTGCTCAATGGCTTAGCAAGTGGCTCCAGCTTTCCTGTAGGATCTTCTAGAGTTTCTTACCAAGTAGTTGATGCAGCTGGAAATCGAGATACTTGCGGATTTACCGTTTTAGTAAAAAATGGGGATGAGCCTATCTCTTATCCGCCCCTATTATTTTGGACAGATGAGGATGCGCCTGGTGTCTTTTCTTCTAACTTAGATGGATCCTCAGTAAGGAAGCTTCATACTGGAGATAGACCCTATTCAGTTCATGCTAATCCTGTGACTGGGAAACTGTATTGGACTGACAGAAGAGAGAGGGGAATCCATATTGCAAATTTAGATGGTACAGAGAAAACGACCATTCTCACTAATGTGACAATCTCCTACCCAGGGTCAATTAACCTGGACCTTGAAAGGGGAAAGATTTATTTCCTAGCCTCTTATTATGAGACCGGGCCAGCCATCATGCGAGTTAATTTTGATGGAACAGGTCTAGAGGTGGTAACGAGGTATCTGAACTTAGCAAACAACTTAAATGGTCCACGAACATGCCAAATAGATTTTGAGAATAATCATCTCTACTTCGATAATACTAGTCCAGGTAGAATTTGTAGGGTAGATCTTGATCCGGTAGCAGGAACAGTATCTAATTACACTGAACTTTTTGTCGGTGAGTTGGATTATCCGACTGATTTTAATCTGGATGTGCCCGATAATAAAATATATGTGGAGGATGGGGAAGAGATGAAAATAGGGAATCTGGATGGAACTGGAGAATGGCAAAGCATTCCTTTACAATTGTCCCTCTATACCTTATCCATTGACCATGAATCAGAACGAGCCTACTACTATAGCTATGTGGCTGATGAACTTAGAAGGGTTGATCTCGATGGCCAAAATGACACGCTCATTCAGTCAGGACTTACTCAGCTAAGTGATATCTCTAATACCGGTGAGTACACAGGACCTACTATTTTGCCCCCATTGGAGGATCATACTTCCTTACAAATTAGTTTCTCAGGAAACCTACCTGATACCTTGTCATATCAATTTACAGGAGACGCTGAGATTGGAACTTTCAAGTTGGCCAAGGAGGAAAACAAGAAATTCTCCAATCTTGAAGAAGGCACTTACCAAATTGCTCAGGATAGCAAAGCAGGCTATAGACTTGACAGCATTATTATTACAGGAGATATTGATAATGGCAGCCAAATAAATTTGGCTAGCAGATCAGTAGAAATAGATTTGGATGAAGGAGAAGAAATCGAAGTGGATTTTGTGATGGAGGAGGTAGGCATGCCCATGGAGATTTTCTGGACCAACACCTCCAGTAGGACAGTCGTGAAAGGAAATCTGGAAGATAAATCTTTTGGATACATAGTTATTAATGAACCACGAGTGTATGGACTAGTAGCTGATAGTATTGAAGGTAAGGTTTACTGGGCAACTTCAGACCATATCTACAGGTCAAACCTTGATGGAACAGAAGCCGAAAGATTATTAGGAAATCCCTCAGGGGTTTATCTGTTGTATCGATTAGCGCTTGACCTGGTTTACAAGAAGATATATTTTATTGCAGTAAGTTCATCTACTAACAAGGAAGGGATTTTTCGCTCAAACTTAGATGGAACCAATCTGGAGTTACTGTCAACATTTGAAGATTTGGGACCTGACCTGACCAATTCCAAATCCATACAAGTAGATCCCCTCAATAACCATCTTTACTTCAGCCAAACCTCTCCGGCAAATGTTTACAGACTTGACTTAAATCCTTTGAATGGTACTTTGTCGAATCTTACAAATCTATTCCCGAATCAGGTGGGTCTTCCTTTTGACTTAGGCCTAGACCTTAACTCGAATCAGCTATTTATAGCAGATATTGACAAAGAAGGTATACTGGTAGGTAACCTTGACGGTACCGGAACCTTATACAGGTTGGCCACTGAATATGAGCCGCTTAAAATTTCTATGGATATCCCTAACCAACGGATATACTATCTCGATAACATTAGTCGAGGAAAGATATGTGCTATTTCATTAGATGGGCAAGTTGATGAGGTGCTGTTTGATTTGACTTCTAATCTAAATGATATTACCTCCGTTCATGAATCTATCACTGCGGACATTGATC
>JBCDBC010000269.1:0-6604 GCA_039184535.1 Bacteroidota bacterium
CAGGGGGAAAATTCGAGCTAATCGTTTCAAACCATCCTGTTAATGGTCCGAAAGTAGTACAAAATTATAGAGTTAGGAAATCAAGTCTTCCCCTCTTCCGGCTAAGGCAAGATTATCTTTACAAAGTTAAATTTTCCTTTGCCTGATGTTCGTTTCGCTAATTACTGTGAAGTATCCTTCAAACACATACTGGCCAGAGTTTAGAAGAGATTGAAGAAATTCTCCTGGAGAAGATGGCGTATAGTCTTGTAGTCTAAGATAGATGATACCTGGAGCAGTATACCCATCTCGGAAAATCAGATTTCCGTAATCTCTATCAAAGGTAATGATGATTCTATTCTCAGAGTTGGCAATTGAGATTACATCTTCATCCTTTATACTTGGATTATCTTCTCCTATGTGGGTGATATCGTGTCCTTGTTCTTTTAGAAAATGGCTACTCTTTACAGGAATATTTTCATTAGCAAGAAATCTCATGCAGAACGTTTCTGAACAGGATGCAGTAACCCATCCTGGAGGCTATCTAAAGCATAAGCAAATAGAGCCTGCATATCTTGTGGACTTAGGCGCGGGTAGTTTTCCATGATTTCCTGAGCGGTCCAACCATTAGCCAGACGCTCTAAAAGAAACTCAACAGAAAGTCTGGTTCCTTTAATAACGGGCTTTCCAGCTAGGATTTCTGGGTCAGTATGTATTCTATCTTGCCAGTCAATCATGGTTTTTTCATGAATATACGTATTCATTAAACATTTGGCTATATAATGGCCTCTTCTCCTCTTCCATTTATATGTGCCACGGCCTTTTCTATCCCTTCTGGACTAAGCATGAACATGGGGATGGTTTGCCTAAGGATATTGAGGGTGATCCCGGTACGCCATAGACTTTCCCGCATAGGATTCATCCAGACCATTTTCTGGTACCTGTTCTTCAGTCTTCGCCAATCAGCCAGGCTACCTTCACTTAATTCATAAGGGGCCATATCCGCATCACCAATCACAAAAACGCAGTGTTTTTTGTCAAAATTTAACAGCTTCTCTATAGAGATGTACTTGAAACGCTGCTCATCAGTATAGGCTCCGCCGTAAATGGTGTTGTGGTAATAATAGGTCTTCAGGTCATGGGCGAAGCGTCTTTTCATTTTGGAAAAGAGCTTGGTCACCGCCTGTATATAAGGGGTCATGGACCAGCCTCCATTATCTATCAGGAGAATCACCTGAATTTTCTGCTCTTTCTTTTCCTTCTCTATGGGCAAGAATAAGCCTCCCTGCTTCACTCCTTCTTTGATGGTTTTGGGAATGTCCAGAATGATGTCTGTGCTTTCTTCTTCTATTCCCTTCAAAGAGGCCAAGGCTATGTCTATGGTGTCATCTTTAAGGATTCTCTTCCTGTCCACTGGATAGTAATTCTTATCTCCTATCACTCTTCTGGCCATCTTTCCGCCTCCAGATCCACCTACTCTGACCCCTCCAGCAGCAGCTCCCTGATTTCCGTAAGGAGAAACACCCCCCTGACCTATCCAGTGCTGCCCGCCTCTGTGGTTACGTTTTTGCTGCTTGGCTACCTCTTCCATTCTCCTCAATAGCTCTTCTAAAGGCACATCCCGATAATCTGCCATTCGATCTATCTTATCTGGCATGGGATCTACTTCATTAGAATCCTCATCCTTCATCTTAGGATCATCATCCTTCAGAATGTCTTCCCCTGAGAGAAACTTTTGAATGTCATAAGAGGTGGTATGTACTTCATTCAAAAACATATCTACCTGATCCCGTACATCGGGCAGTTCAGCCTCATCTTCATAGTCCCATTTTTTGTCCTTCCAATTTTGGAAAGTAGCAGATCTAATGACAGCCTGATCCAGCTGTTCTCCGGACTTGATGTCAATGGAAAGAAAGTACTCGTAGAAGGCTTTGGTAAAAGGACCGTATTCCTTGGGGCTGGTAGTTATGAGTCCTTTGAGGACAAAGAACATATCACCCAGGGTCCTAGCGAGCTCTTTTTCCATACAGGTGCGCAGGAGCATGAGGGTACGTACATCAGCCTGAAGCCCATGCTTTCGGAAAGTATCGGGAAGACTCTCAAACATGAGGAAGATTTTTTAATTGGGTGATACGCTTTAGATCAGCCTGTGTTTTTACAAGTGCGCCCATTCCCTCCTTCTTGTCTATCTTTTCCATAGCTTCTTCTATGTCCAGATGCTGTAGATAGGAGAGCCATTGTAGGAGCTCGCGTGTAGAAGGGGCTCTTTCCAGTCCCAGTTTTCTGAGCTGATAAAATAGCTCCATACATCTCCCTACCAGTTCTTCATTGGCTTCAGGGTAGTGCTTAGCCAGAATCTGTTTCATCATATCAGGCTCCGGGAAGCTGATATAATGATAAATACATCTTCCTTTAAATGCTGTGGGAAGTTCCTGCTCTCTGTTACTGGTAATCACAATGGTAGGCATATCAGTCTCATTGGTTTCTATAACCCTTCCTGATTCTGGTAGAAAGAATTTCCTGTGGCTCAAGGCAAACAGCAGATCATTTGGAAACTCTCTGGGAGCCTTATCTATCTCATCTATTAACAACACAGAGTTAGCATGTGAAAAAGACTGTGCGCCTGGTCCCAGCATGACATAGTCATCCAGGTTCTCAGTACTTCTCCCTCCCAGACTTAAGGGGTCTAATCCTTTTTCTGTCCGTTGTGCATTTAGGATTTCAGTTTGAGAATCCCTTAAGTACTTGACGTGGTCAAACTTAGCCACAAATTGGTCAACAGTACTTTTAGATCCTACCGGGTAGGTAAACATGGAGAGGTTCATGCTCTGAGCGAACTGTATAGGAAGTTCTGTTTTTCCAGTTCCTGGTTCTCCTTCAATTAAGAGGGGCATCCCCAGCACTCTTGCCATATGAAAGGCTTGTGCCAGTTCCGGATCACATAAATACTGCTCTGAGCCAGTCCAAATTTGCTGTATTGCCATAAGATATTATTCGTAAGCTAGTCTCATGTAGAGACATAGGTGAATCTTCTACAGAGCCCTTTGGATTTGTGAGGTCTGTAGAATGGTAAAAACCTGAAAATTCCCTTGATAAGTTTGAGTCCCTAATTTACAAGAAAAAATCGGGAGCTAGTTCTTTCTCTGGATTTACTGCATAAGAAGAGAAGTCAGTTATGCCTTCTTCCTTTAGTACCTGCTCATCTGTATAGAAGTTGCCAGTACACTGAGAGCTATCTCTTTTGAAGATGATATCAGCCGCATCTGCCATGATGGAAGGGTATCTACTGGCTTGCATTAGTGCATCACCACCCAACACATTTTTTACGGCAGCGGTAGCTATGGCGGTTACTGGCCAGAGTGCATTCACACCTATTTTATATTTTTTGAGTTCATCTGCCAAGCCCAGGACTGTCATACTCATCCCATACTTACTCATGGTATAGGCCAGGTGGCTCCCAAACCAGTGAGGATCCAGATTTAAGGGAGGAGAAAGGGTCAAAATATGAGGATTCTTTCCTTCTTTTAAATAAGGGATACAGTGCTTGGATACCATGAAGGTCCCACGTACATTGATAGAATGCATAAGGTCATATCGCTTCATGGGAAGCATTTCAGTAGGAGACAGGTTGATGGCAGAAGCATTATTGATGAGGATGTCAATACCTCCAAAAGTCTCAGCAGCTTTTTCTATGGCATCCAGCACCATTTCTTCTGACCGAATGTCTACTTGTACGGCTAATGCTTTTCCTCCGGCTTCCTCTATTTCCGCTGCTGCAGTAAAAATAGTTCCAGGCAATTTAGGATGTGGTTCTGTAGTTTTTGCTGCCACCACTACATTATGACCCTGGGCTGCCAGCTTTAAGGCTATGGCTTTTCCTATTCCTCGGCTCGCTCCTGTTATGAATGCTGTCTTTTTTTCCATAGTAGTATATTTTCCTGATTAATTGCTTCTTTTATATAGAGCTGATACGTTGCCAAATTGTTTAATCAGCTTGTAGTCTGGATGAAGTAGGTGCGCTTTAGAGGGTTGGATATAGTAGAATTGGTAATGTGTATCGGAGCGGATATCAGACTCGACCAGGATAGGCTTGAAATTTCTTAATATTCCTGTTTCCTGGTAGAATAAAAAGCTATGATTGAAGATCCAATCCAGCCCTAAAGAAGCTTGATTTCCATCCGTATTTTCAGCCGTGATCATTTGAACTATTTTCCTGTTGTACCTATCATAATACCATTCTCTTACCAGATCTGGACTAGCAGATCGAGAAAAGTGAAGGAGAAAAAATAGACTGATTAAGACCGATAACCCTAATCCTACTGGCCTTTTCCAGTCCCTCAGAAATTCAATCAGGGAGACTGCTGGTAAAGAAAGGAGAATGATGAGGATAAGAGCCTTCCTACGGACCAGATATTGAGTTCCTAGTAAATAGTACTGAGTCAACAACCCTAAAATCAGGAGAATTAGCATAAGACAAACAGCAAAAAACCATCTTGAATTTAGATCACCTAGCTGTCGTATTCTTGAAAATCCTATCCCTAGGGCAATTAGGCCGATGGCTCCTGTAACAACTGCAAAAATATCTTGTGTACTGGCACTAAAATATCCTTGTGAATATAGACTGTCGAGAACGAGAACCCTGTAAGTCTGGTGAAGGTCAGAAACCCCGAACCTGAATTCTTCTAGTTTACTTAGCGTTTGCACTGGTGTAGCAAGTAAAAAAGCCAGCATAAAGGTGATTCCCAAAATACTTCCTATGATGAAGAGATGCTGGGATTTAGGGAGAGCCGGCAGAGAAAATCGTTTCTGAAAGGAGAAAAAGCTGAAGCTTATCAGAACGGCAAACAAGATAGCCAGATAATTCAGGAAGGTAAAGTTACTTAAGACAGAGAGGATGGCTCCTATTAATGTCAACAGTAAATGTTTATTCTCAACCTTATCAAGAAATTTATAGAGAAAATATAAGCTCATCATCATGAAAGCACAGGCTAAACCATATCCACGAGCCAGGGAAAAAAAGTCTAATAAATAGGGGTTTCCATTTAAAATGAGGAATCCACTTAATCTTATCCATCCATCTTTCGATATCTTTCTTACTAGGGAAAGGCTACAGGTCAGATAGAGTAGGTGCCCCAGCACATTGGGGAGGCGAATAAAAAGTGGAGTATCACCAAATAAGCTCACGCTAATCTGCATGAGCCAGGTATTTAGTATATGCATATTAGCAGTTCCCCAGCAAGCAGGATCAAAGAAACAACTCCAGACCGGCCAATCAATATAGTTAATGAAGGTACTGCTTTCGTCATGGGTCATAGAAAGGATAGCAGCTCTCCAGGCAGTGTAGATAATCAAGCAACCAGCAATGAAAAAAATTACTCCATTAAGAATGGATTGGGTGCGTTTGGGAGATGGAGAGAAAGGTAATGACATGATCTTGGATAAAGATAGGAAGGATATCCTAAGATGAAGTAAAACAGTTAGGAAATTCTTGTGTTTGAAAAGAAGTGACAGATTTTTGTCTAATCTGATTGGAAAGCATATACCCTATCCATAATTTAGATACTAGGTACACTAATCGCTATGGGGGAGGAATTGAAAGTTATTATTGTAGATGATGATCCATCTTGCCACAGGACTATAAAGTTTCTCTTGGAGGAGTCCCATGCTGATGTACAAATTCTAGGGAATGCATATTCTGTATCAGAAGGGGTAGAATTAATTCAGAATAAATCTCCTAATCTGATTTTTTTGGATATAGAATTATCTGATGGACTAGGTTTTGATTTATTGGAACAATTTCATGATCCCCAGTTCAGAGTAGTGTTTATTACAGCCCACAACACATATGCCTTAACAGCCATCCGTTTTGAAGCTCTGGACTTTTTAGAAAAGCCTATAGACGAAGAAGATATTCAAGTAGCCCTTGATAAAGCGAGGAGATCTATGAACAGGATCATAGATCAAGAACAGTTAGCCTACCTGCTTGAAAACTATGAACGAGCCAAATCTCAGCGCCTTCCTACCCGTATAGTTATCTCCAGCCATTCGGAAATTAATTTTTTGCCTGTGGATCAGATCGTTTGGCTGGAAGCTAAAGAGACATATACAAATTTTCACATGAAAGGACGGAAGAAACCTGTCCTTTCAGCCTATAATCTTGGGACATATGTAAAGAAATTTCAGCCCTATAATAGCTTCCAGCAAGTTCACAGATCCCATATGGTAAACCTAGATTTTGTGAAAAAAGTGAATAAGGCACAAAGGACCGTTATACTAGAAGGCGGAATAGAAGTAGGGATAGCCAGAAGGTTTTGGGATAGTTTTAGATCTGCTATGGAAAGCTTCTGATATTTATTCATTGTACAGAAATGTACGTTGGTATAAAGTATTGTACCGCTCCTTAAATTTTCAGGTTTTTTTATAGAGTAGGAGATATATTCTTTATGAACAAAAGAGACAGTTACTTAAGTTTTACTCCTAAGCTCTATTAACCATGGCCTGCATTAAAGTGTCTTCCCAAGGTGAAGATGGAACCTTCCGCGTTATACCTGATAGTGAAACATTTATCCATTTCAACAGGTATTTTCATTATAACAACATTCTTACAATTTTACTCCAAAGAAAC
>JBCDBC010000270.1:0-6603 GCA_039184535.1 Bacteroidota bacterium
CTTCCTCCTTTTGCCAACTTACCTGGTACATTAGGGATATACCTGTAAATCAGACCATCTCCTCTGTCCTCAGTTTGGTAGACTATGCTGGTAGCAGGATCTACACATACTGCCTCATGGTTGAACCTACCCATGTCCAGCAGGGGAATAGGGTCAGCCAAAGAGGGGGTTACACTAGCAGGCACCTCAAAGTTGTATCCGTGATTTCGCTCAAAGATTTTACTGGCAGGCGTAGTGTCTTCCTCACAGGTAATCCAGCTTCCCCAGGGTGTAGGTCCACCAGCACAGTTCCTTATGGTTCCACTTAGGCTTAGGTATTGCTGCTCCACTTCCTGGGTGAAGGGGTTATATACCACGGTAGTAGTACCTCCCATACCTGGTCTTTTCCCACGAGCATAGTCGTACATTTTTGTCCTATCTATTTTTTTGAGCAGCTCCATTCTCTTCCCAAAAGGACCGTATTCTACATCTTCGGGAGAAACCTCATGATTTCTGATGATGATGACCTTTCCATCCGGTCCGGGGAAGGTGGCCATGCCATCAGCCAGCCCCGGCACATAGAACCCGTCATTCATCTTGTCTCCTTGTCGGGAGATGATCTTATAAGTAAATCCTTTAGGTAGCTGGAGAATACCCTCAATATCGTCTAATAGAGGTCCATAGCCTTCACTTAACCCCAAAGAAGGTATGCCTCCTCTTTGAGTAGCTGCCGGATTGGGTTGGCAGGACGAAATAAAGGATTGAAGTCCAAGAAATCCCAGGCTGGTTAGACCTGCCTGTCGAAGAAAAATGCGGCGGTTGATCATCTGTTAAAAGTGTTTTGCTAAAAGTACATCTTGAATGTTATCCTGAGCTTAATAATTTATAAGCTTTCTCCTATATATCATCATGTATGAGAAACTTTTTAGGCTTTTGGCGGTCTGATAAATAAGATAAACTGTAATGAGACCAACCATATTCACGTATGTAGGGACTACACTTTTGGTGAGCTGTATGCTTATTCTGGCGGCTTGTAGCCAAAAAACATCCCTATGGGAGGTGAGTGAGCGGCCCCAGGCAGTCTACAGGGTAATGGAGGGCCACTCCCGTTATGCGGGAGATCCTGAAAAGGGGAAGGAGTACTTATTCTCAGGAAACTATATAGGCAATGGGATTCCCTATGAGCAGTTTGTGAAGTTCTTCAAACCTATAGAGGATACCGTTCTGAGAAGAGAAGGGAAGAATAGGGTAATCCCTTACGGATTTACTGCCTTTGAGAAAGATCCTGGCTATTATGTAGTCAATGGGAACTGCTTTACTTGTCATGCTTCTCAGCTAAATGGAGAAGTGGTTCTGGGATTGGGAAATGCACATGGGGATTATACCCGTAACCTTAAAGCCAGATTCTCAGTCTTAAACTGGATCATCAAAAGAAAGTACGGAAAGAATTCTCCAGAGTGGAAATCTTATGAAGAGCAAGGGAGGTTCTACAAAATCATAGCACCTGAAGTGGTCATGGATAATCCCGGTGTGAATCCTGCCTTCAGACTGGAAGAAGCCCTGGTAGCCTATCGGAATAAAGAAGACCTCAGCTACCAACCTACTCCTAACTTTGAGCTGCCAGATATAGGCATAGGGACAGATGTACCTCCCCTATGGAACCTGAAAAAGAAGAATGTCCTCTATTATAATGGCGTGGGAAGGGGAGATTGGTCTAAGTTACTGATTCAGGCCTGCTTACTAGGCATACAAGACAGTACTGATGCCAGAAGAATTCAGGAGAACTTCACGGATGCCATCGCCTGGCTAAAAACGCTGGAACCTCCCAAGTACCCTTATCCCTTAGATCCTGAACTGGTAGGGAAGGGGAGAAGCATTTTTGAGAATAACTGTAGTAAGTGCCATGGGAAGTATGAAGGACGAGAAACCTACCCCAATAAGATAGTTCCCATCAAGGAGGTCGGGACAGACTCACTTTATGCCTGGTACGCGCTTCACACGCCACTGACGGATTGGCTAAATGATAGCTGGTTTGCCAAGACAGAACCTAAAGCTGAAGGTAAACCTTCCTTTGGGTATATAGCGCCTCCGCTGGATGGCATTTGGGCCACAGCCCCTTACCTGCATAATGCCTCAATACCTGATCTGGAAAGTCTACTAAACAGCTCTACTCGACCTACTTACTGGTATAGGTCCTTTAAAGAGGGAGAAGGAGAGTACGATTTTCAGAAAGTGGGCTGGAAATATGAAGCCAGAAAGTCAGGTAGTGGTAGATACACCTTTGATACTACCAAACCGGGATTTAGTAATGTGGGTCACACCTACGGGGATACACTCAGCCAGGAAAGTAGAACCGCACTCATAGCTTATTTAAAAAGCTTGTAGAAAAGATGATTTTTCTGCTTTCAGCGTTATCATATATGCTTTCCAAACCGTAGATTGTAGGAAGTGGATTTCCTGATCTTTCTAACAGAATAATTTTTCATGAAGCGTCCCGGATTGTTGGGTACCCTTATTCAGAGTTTGCTTCTTGGTGGACTTATCATTTACGTGTTCGGTTCTACTTTTTATGCCAATATCTTTATCGTAGAGGATAAAGCACTTTTGTCGAGTGCGCCTGACATGCAGGATGTTCAGCCCTGGTTGGAAACCCCTTCCTTAATCAAAGTAAAGGTCCCAAAGGATACCCAGGTGTATGAAATCATCAGAGAGAATAAACTCTATGAGGAAGGATGGGACACATTGGGACAGCCTAATTTCTGGCGGAAAGCCATGTATGTGTCTCCAGATACCTCCATCATTAATATTGCGAAAAGCAGAGAAATTATAGGAGAAATAGCTTCCAGAGACTGGTGGAATATGCGTAAGCGTAGTAAAAAGGCATTCAAGGATAGTATCAGAGAGGAGTTAGCACTTGGGAAGAAAGATGAAATCTACGTTACCTCTGGTCAGAATCACTTTTACCGTTTTAAAGAAGTCATTCCAGATATCAGCAAAGCCTTACCTGTTTTCAGGGAAGCTGGCGTAGACCCCTGGTATGCTCAGGCCATTCTCTTGATAGAAAGCCCAGGAAGATCCAGAACCTCCATAGCAGGTGCCCAAGGGGCCTTTCAGCTCATGAGGGGAGTAGCCCGAGAGCTGGGACTGAAAGTCAATAAACAGGTAGATGAGCGAGAGGATTTCGAGAAAGCTGCCGGGGCCGCTGCTAAATTCTTGCAGACAACCTGTATCCCCAATACCCGGAGAATTCTCAAGGAAGAAAAGATTACCTATGATGAGAATGACATTTGGTTTAAGCTATTGGTTCTTCATGTATATCATGCAGGCTGGAGAAATGTCAGAGGGGCCATCAGAAAGATGAAGTCGCCTGAACCCGGCAGGCAACTGATCCTGGACCTTTGGCAAACGGAATACAGAAACTTCAGTAACTCCTCCCAAAACTATTCGCAACTCATTCTGGCTTCCATGCTAGAGCTGGATGAAGTCCTCTTCACCCAATGCCACATCATCACAGATAGTTAAGAAGGTTTGAAATATATTGTTGGATTAAGTGTGATCCATTCTGGATCATGCTATTTACTGGACTTAATGCTAAATAATGGAACCTCTTCAAGGTTCTTATGCTCATCTCAAAGAGATGGCATTATTATTAGCTTTACCAGCACACAAAATTGACCCTGAAGGGAGTCAAACGAAATGTAAGCTTGTTCAGGGCTCAATTGAGGGTTTGCAAGCTCCTGCTTACAAACATAGTAGTTGTGGACTCCTGTTCGCTGATCCATTCTCTTTAAAAGAGTCAAAGTAGAATTAGATTTTGAACTCCAAATTAATAACCGGAGAAAATCTGTAAGTTTGATGTGCCTATAGGGTACATGCTTCATGAAACACATCGCTGTTAATACTCGCCTGCTACTTGGAGAAAAGATGGAGGGCATCCCTCGCTTCACCTATGAGGTGGTTTCCCGTATGGCCAGACAGCATCCCGAAATCAAGTTCAGCTTTCTCTTTGATCGGAAATTTGATGAGCGTTTTGTTCCCTCTGAGAATGTACATCCAGTAGTACTTCCCCCTCAGGCTAGGCACCCTCTTTTATGGCATGCGTGGTTTCATGGGATGATCCCCCTTTGGGCTGGGAGAAACCAGGTAGACTTATTTTTTTCGCCTGAATTTTACCTTCCTACCCTTTCTCAGACTCCCATGGTCCCTGTTTTCCATGACCTGGCTTATGAGCACTACCCTCAGTATATAGGGAAATGGGCTGCCAATTACTGCTTGAAATACTCCCCCAGGTATGCATCACGTGCCAGCCACCTGTTAACCGTTTCAGAATTCTCAAAAAAGGATATCATAGATATCTATGGGATAGCGGAGGACAAAATCAGTGTAGTCTATAATGGCGCTAGCGAGGCTTTTTCTCCTATTTCAGAGAAGGAACAGCAAGAAGTGAGAAATACTTATACGGGAGGGGCGCCCTTTTTTCATTTTGTAGGGGCTATTCATCCCAGGAAAAATATTACTTCCATATTGAGGGCCTTTGATACTTTCCGGGGGAGGGTAGGAGAATCGGTAAAGTTATTGCTGGTAGGTCGGAAAGGATGGAAGTATGATGACGCCTTTCAGGTATATGAACAAATGCAGTACAAAGAGGAGGTGATTTTTACAGGCTTTGTGTCAGATGAGGAACTTAAAAAGATTTATGGGGCTTCACTTGCTTTGTGCTATGTACCCGTATTTGAGGGCTTTGGAATCCCGATTTTAGAAGCGATGCAAGCAGAGACTGCCGTTATTGCGGGAGATGTTTCTTCTATACCAGAGGTGGCAGGTGAGGCGGCAGTAATGGTAGACCCTCAAAATGTTGAGGGAATATCGGAAGCTATGAGTAAGTTGTTTCTAGACCCAGAAGAACGGGAAAATCTGATCGAAAAAGGAAGGGTACAGCGTCAGGAGTTTTCCTGGGACAGGACCTATGAGTTAAGCTGGAAGGTGCTGGAAAGCTATCTGTAAATAGGGGCTGACCCTACAGAGTATGATAGGCAAGAGGCCACGATTACAGGATGAACATGCACACCTGATATACGAGAGGAGCTTTCAGAGAACCAACATAACCTATAAATTGTATATAAAAACATACAGCCTATATGAATTCAATTTGATACACTAAAGCCATGAAGCACGTATTACTTGCATTGATAAGCAGCAGCTTACTCTTCTTCAGTTGCTCTTCAGGAAAAAAAGCCTACCAGAAAGGGGATTATGAAAAATCGGTGAATAGCGCTGTTAATCGCCTTCGAAAAGCCCCTAATAGCAGAAAAGCTATTGAGACATTACAGGCCGCCTATCCTTCCTTGCTGGGATATTACCAGGATCAGGTATCCCAATTCAAAACCAGCTCTGATCCCTTTAAGTGGGAAAGAGTGATGGACCGTTACAGTACGCTGAATCAAATCTATGATCAGGTACAGCGTTCGCCAGCCGCTAAGCAGGCACTGATTAATGTGAAGAATTACCAGTATGATTTTGAGACTGCTCAGAGAAATGCTATTGAAGCACGTTATCTGATGGGGAATGATCTCTTAGCTACCAATCTACGTGAGGATGCTAAGCAAGCCTATACCCATTTCAAGTGGATAGAAGACCGTCAGCAGGGATTTAAGAATGCCAAAAACCTTATGTTCGAAGCTCAGGACTTAGCAACTGTGTGGGTACAGGTAGATCCGATCCCTATGCAGTCCCGTACTTTCAAGTTGACAACAGAGTTTTTTCAGAATAATATAGCAGAGTTTGTAGCCAACAGAACCGGAAGTCCCTTTGTGGCATTTCTGATGCCCGGCCAGCAAAGCACTCGTTCTCGTGAACCGGATCATATCCTGAGAATGGCCTTTGACGACTTCGTAGTAGGTCAGGCTTATGTAAAGGAGACAGTAAGAGAGCGTAGTAGAGATAGTGTAGTAACAGGTACTGTAAAGTTGGGAGATTCTACCGTCAACGCTTATGGAACTGTCAGGGCAGAAGTACACTGCTTCCAGAAAGAGATTTCTTCCAGCGGATTACTGGACCTACAAATAATAGATAGCAGAACTAAAGCTGTTATTTCACAGAAGAAGTTTCCCGGAACCTTTGTATACTATGATAAGTGGGGATTCTACAGTGGAGATAAGCGTGCTTTATTTGAAGAAGATGAGGAGTTTATGAGAAGACGTAAGCCGCTACCGGATCCACTTCCACAGGACTTGTTCGTAGAATTTACTCAGCCTATCTATGACCAGGTAACCCGATATATTTCCGGCTACTATCAAAACTTCTAGCTCTTCTTAGTAAAGAATATTGAATGATTGAATTTTGAATGATAGAGGAGTAACCCTCGAATATTATTCAAAATTCAATCAATCTCTCATTCAAAATTCCTCCATTCAACCCCCATACAGCTTAGGCGAAACATCTTTTGCCTCTACCCTAAAACTCATTCATTCTCACATTCAACATTCACTCATTCTCTCATTCAATCATTCCCTTGTTCTTACACTGCCTGAAAAATGTAATATGCTGTAAGAGACTCATTAGGTTGCGGACAGCCTGAATGAGATATTTCTCCTATGAAAACGATCCTTTCCTCCTTCGTTTTCC
>JBCDBC010000271.1:0-6601 GCA_039184535.1 Bacteroidota bacterium
CATGGCCGTAGTCATATCTGGTAAGGTGGAAATCGTTACCTGCGCATTCCAGGCTATATTTCCTCTATGCCTCCAGTCCCACTTAAAGTTATCTCTCAAACCAGAACTGGTCATATAGGTAAGGTCCCTTCTGACCCCAAGATCATTGTATAAATAGTCCTTGAAAGCCGCTATATAAGGAGGAGAAATGGCATTACTCTGTGGGTCAGTAGGAGCATTCTGAGAAAGCAGATCTTCCGCAAAGCCTGTAAAGCGGGAATCCAAACGTCCCACTATTCTACCTTTATCTCTGAGGAGTTCCTGGAAGAATTCTCTATTCTTCACTCTTAAGTCAGCTTTTAGCCAGTAGTCCTTGCTGAGGCCGGAAAGATCGCTTAGTTTTTGGGCTGTTCTATCCTTCTCCGCTTCAGAAAGCTGATCTCCCTTCATCAGTGCCAGAGTATACTCATTTTCCGTAAACGCCCTTACCTCATCCAGGAACGCTTCCAAGCTTTCTCCCTTATCTGCTACTCTGTTATGGTACCAGGCCGTAGCGCAGTAAGTGGGAAAGTGAATCAAATAGGCAAGGTCATCCCCTGGGGCAAAACGTAAATGCGCAATTTCAAAGGTGGAGGATAGCATAATCACTCCATTCATGGCTATCCCTCTATCCTGTAGATACTTAACCAAGCCTGCATTTCTAAAGGTCCCATAACTTTCTCCCAATAAGTACTTGGGATCATTAAATCTCCCTTCTCGGACTAGAAACTGCTCGATAAAAAGTCCTACAGCTCTGATATCCTGATCTACTCCCCAGAAATCTTCCCACTTGGAGTCTCCTATAGGTCTGCTAAAACCCACACCTACAGGATCTATCATGACCAGATCTGCCTTATCCAGATAGGAATACTCGTTATTCACCACTTCATAAGGGGAAGGCTTGGTAAAGTCCGGATCA
The DNA here is from genome assembly GCA_039184535.1 of Bacteroidota bacterium. Lineage (GTDB taxonomy): Bacteria > Bacteroidota > Bacteroidia > J057 > J057 > JBCBKZ01. The sequence goes on from JBCDBC010000271.1 coordinate 938, forward strand.
TTAATGACGATTCTCTTAGGGCCTAAAACACCAAAATGTAGCCAGAAGGAAGCAGAAAGAGGTCCTCCATTAAAGGCGAACATGATGGGTCTGTTTTCCTCTGCATTCTTTTTCTCATAGTAGGTAAAGCCTGAGAGCGCAATGGGGGTATCATTCTCATCCCTGAGAATGACAGTACCGGTCTCTGTTGCCAGTTCTATGCGTTTTCCGGCAATGGTTACATACTGAGTGGAAGTAAATGTTTCTGCTTTGTACTCCCTTTTGTTTTCTTCTTTTTCCTGAGAAAATAGGGTAATAGTACATACGAACAGGAATGCTCCTGAGAGGATGAGTTTTTTCATATTTTGTGGTCCTTGATAATTAAACCTAAGGGATTTAGCAGACTTCTACAATTCTGTGGAGGATTTTAAAAGAGGACAGATAAAACTACAGTAGGCCACTTCCTTATTTTTTCCATTCAGTAGACACCTGAATAAAGCCTGTAGGGACAAAGTCTGTAAGCCAAACCTTGTTCTCAGACAGATAGAACTCGTGCCCTGCTTGCTGCATTTTTTGAGCAGCAACTTCCAGGATTACCACCTTCCCATGCCGTTGACCTACCCTAGTAGCGGTCTCCATATCTGCACTTAGGTGAACATGATGTCGCTTTCTTTTGTCGATTCCATTTGCCAGAATACTTTCCAGAGACTTTACCGCTGTTCCATGATAAAGGATTTCCGGCGGTTCTGTGGCTACAAAACCATGGTTGATGTTGATAGAATGTCCCTGATTAGCTCGGATTCTGGTGCCATCCTCGTTAAAAGAAAAACGCTGTTTGTCATTTGTTTCTACGACCTCCTTCAGAATTGTAGGGGTTATGTCAAAACCTTTGGCATTCACTTTCCGGATCAATTCTCCCACATCAGCCCACCCAGCTTCATCTAATACCAATCCTATCTTCTCTGGAGCATGTCTGAGAACAAGGCTTAGCATTTTGCTGATTTTCTTCAGTGATTTCCCGGACATAGCTAAAGTTATCATTCAGGTAGAATCTGGAGAATTCTCCCCTGAGGTTCGTCAGTAAGGAGGTAGATTTTACCCTCTGGGCTTTGGGCCACCTTTCTCAATCTTAACGGTTTTTCTGGAAAGAGCTTTTCTGCGGCAGTAATCTTTTGCCCTTCTACCTTCATCAGCCACAAATTCCCTTTCGATAAGCCTGGAACTAGTAGCTGCCCTTTCCATGCGGGAAACTCATCTCCGGTATAAAAACATAAACCTGTAGGAGCTACTGTTTCCTCCCAGGACCATGCAGGCTCCGTAAAGGTCGCATCAATAGCAGGAGGTTGAAAATCATCATTTCTATAGTTCCCAGTAGTTATAATGGGCCAGCCATAATTAGCACCCGGTTTGAGTATGTTAATCTCATCTCCCTGGAAAGAACCATGTTCTGAGAACCATATACCTCCCGTTTCAGGATGCAGAGTAATCCCTTGAGCTGCTCTGATCCCCATAGCGTAAATTCCAGGAATAGCCTCCAATCCCATATCAGGATTATCTACCGGAATGCTTCCATTAGGATTAAGTCGATAAATCTTCCCCCTTCTATCTTGAATGTCCTGAGCTACCGGAAGATCTGGTTGGTCAATTTCATTGTAATAGCGTTCCCCTACAGTTACATAGAGCTTCCCCTCACTCCCAAAGGTCATACCTCCTCCATAGTGGAATAAATCTTCAGAATAGGGCTGAGCTACCAATATGACTGATACTTCCTCTAATGAATCATTCTCCAGTCTGGCCCTAACTACCTTGGTGGTAGTTCCGCCCTCCGCCTCTGCCGCATAGGAAACGTATATCTGTTGATTCTGCTGGAAGGCTGGGTGTAGAACCACCTCAAAAATACCAGAATTATCGCGCCCATCCTTTACCCTAATGCTGTCAACTAGGTCTTCCGGAAATCCAGTGATACTATGTCGCTCTTTCGTGCTAAGGTTGATCCTGAGAAGGTCCCCATCCTTTTCTGACACTACTACCTCCTCTTCGGAAAGAAAAGCCATGCTCCAGGGATGTTTCAGGCTTTCAATGATAGTTATGCGGGTAGGGGTAAGTACCTCCGGTTCTTTTGAAGTAGGTTGGCAGGCTATTCCTAATAGTAAGAATATGCTTGTATAGAGAAGGAAGTTTTTGTGCATATACAAACTTAAGGAGAAAGAAAGAACTTGAATATGATTCCATCATTCATTCTTCACATTTCGTCTAATTAGCTAATCAGCCCCTTACCACCAGCGGAACCTCTTATCCCTAATATGCTATTCTACCATCCTCTTAGTTCACCCAAAAGTTGACAAGGGGAGAAAGAGAAGTTATTTTATAGGATAAGCCATACCTACCTGATATTTCACTGGACAAGCCATATGCACTTTTGAGATGATAAAAATTGACATTACGTCTTTAGATCAGGAAGTCTATGACACTCTTTTTGAGCAGTCATCTATCCAGGAATTTAGGGCGAATGAAGTGGTAGTTGAGTTAGGAAGCATGTGTAATTACCTCTACTTGATAGAGAAGGGAATGCTTCGCAATTTCTATTTTGATCAAAAAGGCAATGATATCACGCACTGGTTTGCTTGTGAGGATATGATCACCACTGTTCCGCCCAGCTTTTTTAATCTTGAGCCCAGCATATTCGGCATTGAAGCCATAGAGGATACTACTGCCAGGGTGCTAACACGCAGCCAACTGGAAGAAGGCTTCCAGAATTCCATAGAATTAGAGCGATTTGTACGCTTACTCACCACCAACATCATGATAGCCCTGGGGAGAAAAATAGTGGCTCTGCAAACCATGAGTGCAGAAGACAGATATGATGAGCTTATAGCCTCTCATCCAGACATCTTCTACAGAGCCAAGCTTGGCCATATCGCGGGTTACCTGGGGATTAAGCAGCAGAGCCTGAGTAGGATACGTACAGCTAAAAAAGGCTAACAAACCATTTTTAACATAGGTGAAATGAATTACTGATATTTCTATACAGTTTTATCTCACCGTAAGACTAAAAAGACAAAAAGATGACGGGAGAAATAATTAGCAAACTGATTCCAACCTCAGTCCTCCTCATCCTGGGCATAATTGAAGCACTTGGAGGATTATACTTTCATGATAACAGGACCAAAAACGATTTCTCAATTGAGCTGATAAGCTTAATCGTGTTACCCGTTCTGGTACAGCCGGGTATTTTTCTCGTTGTTTTCTTTTTGGGTTCCCAGTGGTTCCCTGCCTATGATAACAGCCTGGTAGGCCTATCCATCTGGTGGCACTTTGCCGCATTTCTGGTCCTTGATGATATGATGCAGTATTGGTGGCACAGGCTTTCTCACGTCAGCCCCCTTATGTGGAAGTTACACCGTCCTCACCATGTAGTGGAAGAAATGGGCGTATTAGTGACCTATAGAAATGCCATTTTGTACTATGCCCTTATGCCCGGAATCTGGTTTTCTGCTATACTCATCTACCTGGGTATGGGATATGCTTACCTCATCTACTTACCCATAAAACTGGTAGTCATCTTACTGGCACACAGCGAGACTAAATGGGACAGATTCCTCTACAAATACAAGGTCCTACATCCTTTGGCCTGGATTATTGAGAGAACCATTTCCACTCCCAGTACTCATTTCGCCCATCATGGGTTAACAGCAGAAGATGGCGTGTCTCATCCTAATGGAAACTTCGGGAACCTACTCTTCCTATGGGATATGATCTTCGGAACCGCCAAAATTACCCGTAAGTATCCCACGAAATTTGGTGCCTGGAACCGAATCAATGAACCCTGGTATGTTCAGCTCATGTTCCCCTTTATCAAGTCCAAAGACCCCAGAAGTGAGTTACATAACCTGATTTCAAATGATGACTATGATCCTTCTAAGGACTTTAAGGAGTACAGTAAGTAAGGCCTAGTTCGCACGGTATTTATTAGGAGTGATGCCTACCTTCTCCTTGAACAGTCTATCTGAAGAAATAAATAGCTAAACAAATAGCAGATTATCCCGAGTAATTACGAAAACTGCCGGGCTATTTCAGTAGCCATCTTGCCAGGCATGGTCAAATCCAGTTTGGCTGAGTATATGCGTTTTTTTCCTGTTTGCATGACTGCTACTTCCATGTAGGTTCCTTTTGTATCTAGTAGATTTAAGGAAGTAGTAAAAGAGATAGACTCAAGGATAGGAATGGCTCCAGTTACTCCCGCATCAATATCTCTCTGTATCCCTGCCAGCAAACGCTTCCTCTCTGGAATAACATCCCATACCTTCTGTTTTTCAACTATTACCTGCCTTTTAGCAGGAATATCTTTTATGAGAGAGATAACCTTTCTCAACTTATTTTCCTGGCTTTTGGTAAATAGCTCTCTATTCACAAAGGTTACTTCGCCTACAATGAAAATTTTCTTTTTGATGACTAGCTTTTTATGTGCTAACACCTCCTTTATGGCCTTCTTCAGTAAATCCCTCAAGTGGTCATCATCCTTATTTTTTTGTGCTGCCCGCTTAAGTTTTCTTACTCTGTCTAGATAAGGTTTCGCTCTTCCTCTGGCATACTCTACCAATTCCCACTTCTTTAAATCCTTATGTGTAGAAATGGCCTTTTCTACTGAAGCTATGATGTTATCACAAATTTTAGGTAGGCCTTTACGGATACTATCAATACTTACCTTCAAGTTACCCACATTCCCTATGGCTGTTTGTAATTCGTCATATGCGGTATTTATCCCTTCTGCTGCTGCCTCACTCGCATAATGAGAAATGCCATTTATAAAATTTTTCTGGAAAGCATCGTCTATCATTAGAGACACTCTTCCCGCAAGGAGATCTCCCCTATTTTCACCTGGTAGGGAGATTTTGATCTCTACTTCTGTCTCCTCCAAAGTAGCCATCAGCAAGAGATAGGCGCCATCTTTTGTAAAACCTACTCTCCCTCTTCTTTCAATAGCTTTTTGGGGCGTGTAATGCCACACAAAGGCTCCTTCCAGGTACATCTCCTCCTTCCCCACGAAAAATATCCCTTCAATGGCACATTTCTCAGAAAAACGCATTTCAAGCCTAGCCTTGAAGTATTTCTCTACCTTATTGACTTCAATATCTCCTTTGATGGAAAAAAGGTTTTTCTCCTTCCACATGAGGGCACAAATCCCTTCAATGGCTACAATTTCCCGATCAGCTTTGACCTTCCCTTGAATCCTCAGCCTCAAAGTTTCAGCTATGCTTCCTTCTAAGCGTAAACCTGTCTCAAAGCCACCATCCGAAGTCAAGGATAGTCCAAACTGTGCCCTGAAACCAGCTATCTCACTGATTCCTGTCTCTCCCATCAAAAGGACAATGAAGCCTTTATCCCACACGGGGCTCTCTGAATTTTGGGGAAGCGTCTCGAGTATACTCTCTGCATTGGCTGCATTAAGCATAGCCATGGCCTCTGGGTTTGGAAGAATCTGTTGTTTGTATTCCTCTTCTGTGGTGATGCACCAGGCTACCCCAAAGTATAGGGGCCCTAGTTCTACCTGCTCATGCCCTATTCTCAACCAGTTCCCATCATACCTTAGGGGAATAGCCTCTATAGCATAACCCATTCTGCCGGTTTTGAAAGAATCCAGCATTCTGGCAATAGAATCAGCCAAATCCAGATCTGGAAGTCTTC
>JBCDBC010000272.1:0-6587 GCA_039184535.1 Bacteroidota bacterium
AGAACTAATCCACAGACATGGCCTTAAAAGGAGATGATCAAGTCAAGATAAAGACGCTGGATGAAGCGGTAAAGATGGGAGATCTTCCTAAAGATTGGGAGGTGCCTCATACTGCCTATAAGTGTGAAGGCTGTAAAACCACCTTTTTTACAGAATCTCCTGAGGATGGGCTGAGTTGCTTTAACTGTGGGAAGAAGAAGTTTAAGACATTAAAGGGTAAGGAGGATTTTGCAAGGCCTACTCATATCCTTCCTTTCCTACTCCCAAGGAAAGAGGCTGTAGGTGCCATTCTCAAGTATTTAGATGGATTCTGGTATGCTGAGACAATCCCCAGAATTTTAAAGGCAGAAGACCTACGCGCTGTATATATTCCTATCTGGGTATTTGAAGTGATTTCTCGTTCCTCATGGAAAGTATCGCGAGGTGAAGGAGAGGATGCCAGTGTAGTGAACGGCTATTTTGAGACCAAGATTGAGAACATAGAAATCAACGCTTCAGAAGCCTACAAGAAGACATACATGGAGTTAAACCTATGGCCGGATGACCTGAAGAAGTTTGTGCCATATGTGCAGGAACATTTAGATAGTTTTGAGGCGGAGGTAGATAATAGGACACCTGTAAAAATCTTTGTGGACGCAGATGATTATGTAGACAAGGAACTATCAAAGGATTTAAAAGAAGATAAAATTCCCGCTGTTATAGGTGGAGACCTAGGGGATGTGGATATCTTCACTTCCAAGGAATGTAAAAGTTACAAGCATGTGCTAATCCCTGTTTGGGTGTGGCTTTTCAAATATAGAGGGAAAACCTATCGTTTTTCTGTAAACGGACGTACAGCCAGAGTTGGGGGTAAAAAGCCATTATCTTATTTACGGGTAGGCTTATTGATAGGCATTATTGTTCTTCTACTCATCCTCGGTGTTATTTACATGCGGTTTGGGTAACAGAAAGAACCTATTTTAGGTTTATCTCTCATAAGGTCCCCGGACTAAGAAGGGTGTATCTGGGCTGTATTGTACCATCTACAGTAGGTAGAAAATCATACTTCCTATACACCATCATCAGATAACATACTTTTCCATTTATTTTTCAGTAGTTCAAAGTGTTATTACTATTTATAAAACGCTTTGTGGCTTTGAAGAAGTAAGTACATATTCAACTCGGCAACGTTAATCGATTTTATATGAGAATTCCACATTTACTATTTCTTTTACTAATAAGCCTAAGCATACAGAGCTTATTAGGACAAAATGATCTTCCCGCCTTTGAGGAAGGACGTATCTATATTAAGGTAGAAGATGATGCCAATGTCACTTTACCAGAATTTGATGGGGCAGTGGACCAGGTGGCCATTAGAAGCATAGAAGGGCTAAGTGAACTGGTAAGAGATTATGATATCTACTACCTAAAGCACCCTTTTAAAACCAAGAGTCCTCTACTTGAGAATATTTATGAGGTAAAATTCCGTAAGCCAGCTTCCCGTTCAGATCTACAGGCCAGCTTCCAGGATCTGGATTATATAGAATATGCAGAAGGCGTACCGGTTTATCGTAGTCACTTTACCCCCAATGACTATGAGCCACTAAGACAGCCTTATCTTCCTATCATCAATGCTGAAGAAGCATGGACACTTTCTCAAGGGAGTGAGGATGTAGTCATCGCCATAGTAGATGATGCCATTCAGTTGAACCATGAAGACCTGGCATCAAATATCTGGGTGAATCCAGGTGAGGTTCCGGATAATGGAATAGATGATGATGGAAATGGATTTGTAGATGATGTGAATGGGTATAATGTAGCCTTTAGAGATAATAATCCTTCCCCACGAAGTTCAGATCTCTTTCACGGAACAGAGGTTACGGGTTGTGCTGCTGCTGCTACTAATAATGGGGAAGGGATTGCGGCCATAGGATTTAACTGTAGCATCATGGCTGTAGCTTCTTCCAGAGTGGGAGTAAATATAACTAACACATTAGAAGGGATAGATTACGCCATAGCCGCAGGAGCGGATATAATCAATATGTCTTTTGGGTCTGGGTTTTTTTCTACTCCTACTTCAAGGTTGATTGAAGCGGGGTATCAGCGAGGAATCATCTTTGTGGGTTCTTCTGGAAATAGTGGAGAAGATGAAGCTAACTATCCGGCGGCTTATAACCATGTGATCAGCGTGGGAGCCACTACTTTTACAGACCGGGTAGCTAATTTTTCTACTGTGCATAGCTCAGTAGATATCATGGCACCAGGCCAGAATATCTATACCACAGCCATTAATTCTTCAGATGGGACTTATGGGTCTAGTAGCGGCACTTCTTATTCTGCACCTATTATAGCTGGAGTATTAGGCTTGATGAAATCTGTCAATCCATGTTTAACACCTGATCAAGCTGAGATGTTCCTGAAACAAACAGCTGTAAACATTGACGGGATTAATCCTGCGCTAGTAGGAAAAATAGGAGCAGGGAGAGTAGATGCGGCTGCCGCTGTAGCTGCCGTTCAGCCTACCCAACTTCCTGTAGCCAGCTTCACTTCAGAATTGCCAGATGGTTGTAGCAATGATGTTAGGTTCATTTTCGGAGATGATGAGTCATTAGAAAGCTGTCCATCTTCCCTTTTCTGGGTAGTCTCAAATGATCAAGGGTTTGCCAATACTTCTACTGATTTAAACCCTGTTTTCCAACTTCCAGATACAGCTACTTATACTGTACAGCTGATCGTGAACAATGCTCTGGGGACTAGTCAGTTTACACAGCAGATTGAGTTTGAACCTAATGTAGCCTACTCTCTGACAACAGGTGCTAATCAGGTGTTATGTTTGGGAGAGTCTATTCAGCTGTCAGCTACCACCAATGCGCCTGAAGAATTAATTCAGAGTGTCTCCTGGTCTCCCACTTTCGGCCTAAGCAGCAGTGATGTGCTGAATCCTACAGCTAATCCAAGTATCACCACTACCTATACCGTTACCACTAGCTTAACTAATGGGTGTGAACTAAGAGATGATATTACGGTGAGTGTTTCTCCTAATCCTACCACCTTCATTAACCCCAATACGAATGAAACCACCATTGATCTGGGAGATAGTGTGAAGATACAGGTATTTGGAGCTGAGATATATGCCTGGTCTCCCGGGATCTGGCTATCAGATTCTACCAGTAATGATATTGTAGCAAAGCCTCAGCAGACCGTTACCTATACGGTTACCGGTTTTAACGCTTCTGGTTGTACGCTGGATGACCAGATTACTATCATAGTGAATGGGACTAATCCCCTTTCTATCAATCCATGGGATGAAAGCATAGGAGAGATTCTGGCGCCCTTCCCTAATCCAGCTACAGAAGAGATTACCTTCCAGGCTAACCTTCTTCAGAGGGGACGTTTGAAGCTAAGGCTAATGGATATGCAGGGGAGGGAAGTAGCTACTGTGTTTGATGGTAGAGTAGCCAGAGATAATTTCTCCCTGAACTGGCAGAGAACCTCAGAAGCTTCTGGTCTATACCTGATGCTATGGGAGTTTGACGGAGCAGTATCCACCCAGAAATTCTGGTTAGAATAAGAAATATTTAAGGGAGCTCGGAGAGAGCTACTTTACAACGATTTTCAAGCCCATCCTGATAAAAGTATTTATCATAGGATAGGGCTTTTTTGTATCCCGTACGTGCCTGTGCCAAGTTCCCAGTACTTTTGGAGATCTCTGCCAGGAAATAGTGTGAATATACCTGAAGCCAAAGCTGCCACTCAGGTTCCTGCTCTAAACACAGATGGTAATGCTTCTGGGCATTAGAGATATCTCCCATGGTGTGATACACCCTGGCGTACCTGTAATGAAGTTCTGTGTGCTCCTCATTAGAGAGCTTTCTGGCCTGATTAGCAATGCCGTCCAGGACTTTCACTGTTTGAGAATAGTATCCACCATCATACAGATTGCGGGCCTTAAATAGGTTGAGCTCAAATCCGGTAGGCGGTTTATCCAGAAACTTCTCTGCCATAAAATTGGCATACTCATCTTCTGCAAGTCGGGAAGAACTATTCTGGAGAATTTGTCTGAAGTATTTTCTCCCGGATGCATAATCTCCGTCCAGGGTATAAGCCATGCCCAATCTGAACATGGCATCCTTTCTATTCAAGAATCCTTTATTGATTTTCAGAAAGCCTGTAAGATACCTCTTAGACTGAGAATATTGGGCTTTATAGTAATATGCTTTCCCATACAGGTAGTCCCAGAAGGGGATAAAATAGATCTGGCTATTCTGACTGTATTGGGTTCTATGCTTAAGAATAGCCAGTGCTTTCTCATTTTTCTTTAGGCTGATGTAGGAAGAGGCTTGAAATAACCTCAGGAGCATATTGCCAGGATACTCCTCCTTAAGAACGGTACCTAAGGCATCTACTACAGCCTCAGGTCTGGATTGCATATTCTTTTCTACATAACACCTCATAATGAGAGATTCCAGCGGGAGGAGCTTTCCTTCTTTATATGAGGATGTAAGCATAGAGAGACCAGTCTGTATACTTCCACGGAATCCTAGTGCTCTGGTCAGCCATTGGTACTTTTTGGGGACAGCCCCGAAGGCGATATGGAAGAGTCCCTGTACTTTTAGGGCTTCCGGCAGGTCAGGATATTCAGCTTCACTTTTCTTGAGGGCACTTCTGGAAGAATTGACATGACTTAGGGTGGAAAAGTAGTTGCCTGCCAAAAACTCTATGATAGCTCTCTTTCCATGAAGCTCTGAGAGATAAATATATCGAAGCTGGTCAGTTTCAGGTAGGTTCTGTATGAGCTTAAGTGTGGGCTTCCAGTTCTCATCTAACTGGGCCATAACTCCCGGATCCTGGGTAGCCAGATACTGGTAAATTCGTATGGTTTGTAGGTAAAACTGCTGATGAGCAGGTTCAGCTAATTCAGAGATCAGGGTTTTAGCTTCTTCAAACTTAAAGTAGGATATGTTATGCTCTATGAGCTCAACCTTGGTTTTCGCAAATGTGGAGGCTATGCAGGCTACCCATAAAAATACTAGTACAGTATGTCTAAGCCTTACTATCATAGCGGAGATGGGATTACAATGAAGCTGCAACTTCTAACAAATACGGGAGATTCTGAAAAAGGTCTTGTACGATATCTGACATAGCCTCAACTATTCTTACAAGTGCACTGTTTAGAGGACAAAAAAAAGCCCCGACAGTTGCCGGGGCTTTTTTTCTCATGATGAGGAAGATTACTTCTTAACCAGTTCAGCTAGTTCTTCTCTTGCCTCATCAAATATTCTATCATCAACCAGAATTCTACCACAGTTTTCACAGTGGATCAATCTTCTTTGCTGGTTTAACTCAATATGGATTTGTGGAGGAATGATGGAAAAACATCCGCCACATGCATTTCTGTCAGTAACTACCACAGCTAATCCGTTGCGCATGTTTGTACGAATTTTTTTGTAGCCATTCAGAATACGTCCCTCAATCCCTATGGAAGCTTCTTCGATTTTCTTTCTCAGCTTTTCCTCTTCTTTCTTTGTATCCTGAACAATGACTTCCAGCTCATTTTTCTTGGCTTCCAGTTCTTGTTTCTTCTCCTCAACGGCCTCAGAGGTAGAAGCTAGTAGCTCATCCTTCTGCTCAATCTGCTCCTTATACTGGCGAATTTTCTTCTCTGAAGTGAGTATTTCGAGATTAGCGTACTCTATCTCTTTTCTCAGTGCTTCGTACTCACGATTATTCTTCACGTTCATCTGCTGCTCCTCATACTTCTTTATCTGCGCAGAAAAATCCTGAATACGTGCTTTACGCTCATTGATGTCCTGATTCAGACGCTTAATGTCATCTTCAATCCTGCTCTTTCTGGTCTCCAGGCCTTCAAGATCATCTTCCAGATCATTTACTTCCTCAGGAAGACTTCCTCTTAATCTATGTATTTCGTCAAGTTTTGAATCTAGCAATTGAAGCAGTGCCAGTGATTTTAATCTTTTTGCTACTGGATTATTATCCATATGTTGATGATTAAGATATATAGGTTAACAAAACTGGGATCGGTAGTATTACAAGTGCTTTATATAATTATACGAAACCGGGTTATAATTCATATACATTCTGGCAGCACTTGCTAGAAGTATCTAACCGGGTTAGTGTATATTTCGGATAAGTGGACCGCAAAGTTAGGGAAAAAATCTGACAAATAATCCTTTATAAGCAAAGAGGTGTATTGTTCAGACTCATAATGCCCTATGTCTAGCAGGAGCATTTTCCCTTCATTATCAAAGAATTTATGGTAGGTGATGTCTGCCGTAACAAAAGCATCTGCTCCTACCTTCATAGCTTCCCTTGTTAGGAAACTACCAGACCCACCACAAACTGCTACCTTAGCAATGGTCCCTATCTCAGCATCTGAAAACCTAATTCCTCCACAGTCAAACCGCTGCTTTATCAGTTGCAAAAACGCATTTTTGCTTAATGGTGAGGGTAATTCTCCTACCATCCCTATTCCATCCTCTGGATTTGAAGGATTAGGCTTAAGGATACGCGCATTATGTAGCCCTAGCCGATCTGAGATTTTCTTATTTACTCCTGATCTGATATTATCCAGATTAGTGTGAATGGCA
>JBCDBC010000273.1:0-6583 GCA_039184535.1 Bacteroidota bacterium
CCCTGAGAAAAAAACACCTAGGAGGTATGTGATATTACATAGCTCAGGTACATACAAATATAATTTAGATGCGGGATAAATTTATCAGTGGCTGTTAAATGGAAATTCAAGTAATTTGACCTGAGAGAATATGTGTTCCAATGGCATAAAGTCCCCAATATTAATACATCAATGGAAATATCCTGATTTGATGGAGAATTTCTATGTAGAATCTATTCTCCTTGGAGTTTTGACAAGAGACGTTGGTAAGGCAGCATGCCCTGAGCAAGCATCTGATGGTGAAATTCCTGTAGGACAAATAGCCTACCTTTTTGCGTTTTTCCAGCCTCTCTCAACTGATTCCAACTAAACCACCCTATTAAACCTGCACTCAGCCTTCCAGGCTGTTCCAGACTCAGGGTGATCCACTTTTTAAGTTCAACCAAGTCAAGACGAGTATTTCCCCTTAGTTCATTGAACAGTTGCTCTGGAGGGACTCCTTGAACATGTAGTGCCTTCTCAATCTCCCATTTTAAGCATTCTCTGTATACGGCCTCATAGAACACATTCTTTTCCATCGGGTTTCCAGCAAATAAATCCAGTTGAGAACTTACTATTTCATATATGTACCATCCCCAGCCTTCTGTAAATGCCGGATAGGAAAAGGCTCTGGCAGCCTGTGTTAAACTGGAATCCTGAAAATAGGGATACAACCAGGCTGTTTGCTCTCCCCTGGATAAAAATCTATATGCTATCTGAGTAGGAGATACTGAATTATCTGATCTGTATGCTGGATGTACGTATAAAAGGGATTTCCTTGCTGTATCAAGCGCTCCATACTGAAACTGAACTGCCCCACCTATGTAGGCTAAATAATCAGGTAATAAAGAAATTCGAGTATAGAAAGTGGCCTCATTTTCAAACAGACCAGAGGTATATAAGTCAGATTTTCCCTCCTCTAATCTAATTTCCCTGATCCGCTCTTCTAACAGATTAAAAGGGTCTGAGGTAGGTTCCGATTTATGTTTGCTAAGGAGAGAATTAGCTAATTCTTCAGGAGAATATTTGATGGAATCCAGAAAGGTTCCCATAGTTTCTGTATTATCTAACTTTCTGCTAGTGTAGAAATAGAGTAAATCGGAGAAATTATCCCTTCCACTTCTCCACTCTCCCTCTCCCTCTTTCTCTTTCTCTTTAAGTACTAGCAGAGTGTTTCTTAAGCCTCTAAATGCCGGGTATATCTCCTCATCTAGAAGCTGGACGATTCTTTCTAGATACCCCAGAATATCATTCTCATTTACGTAGGCATAGTCCACTTGATTTACTTTGCGCTGAAAGCCTGCATAAAAGATATTCTCTCGAAAATCTTCGCATAACAAGCTGTCTATCAAACTAATTTCATGGTCTAATACCCATTCATGTGGCTGGTACCCTCCTTCAAGCAGGCCAGTCAAAAAGGAGGAATATTCAGTTATATAGGTATCTACTTTCCTCAATCGGTTTATGTACTTTACTGCATCATCCCTGGACCGTATAGGATGATGATAATATAAACTGCTGGGCAAGGCTTTCATGGGAGAGAAAGACTCACTCCAGATAAAAGCTTCAGGATTCTCCAGGATAATGGCTATCCTCTCCTGCTCAAAGATAATTCTGGAAAGGAAGTCTTGACTGAGTGAATCTTCTTTAGTCCCCAAGGCTGTCTCTACTTCTTTTATGTAGGTATCTACTCCCAACTTCAGCTCTTCATGAATGAAAGGGAAACTGTTCAACCTTTCTTCCACACCTACAGCTATGATCCCCTCAGGTCTCAACTTGCTCAATTGCAGGGGTTGAGCCCCATACCTTGTAGAAATCCAGCTTATACTTAATGACTCGAGGCTATTTTGCTTACTGCCATACCAGAAAAGTCCTCCTCCTATTAGCAGCAGAATAAAAACACTTACTATCAGTCTTTTATTCATACTGTTTCAGGGCTTCTAACCTTTGGAGAAGGGGTGGATGAGAGTAATGGAAAAATACATACAGAGGGTGAGGTGTAAGGTTGCTCAACGTATCTGTATGAAGCTGCTTTAAGGCAGATTGAAGGGGTTTAGACATGAAGGTGGTAGCTGCATACTCATCTGCCTCAAACTCATTTTTCCGGGAAAGGATGTTCATCCCTATACCCAGCAAAAGGGATATAGGCGTATACAGCATCCCAAATGCCAGTAAGTTCAAGTGAATACCATTCTCCATAGCACCAAGGGCAATAGAAAGATTCTCAGCATATACGAAGCGAGACAGAATGAACAACATAAGCCCTGACTGGAGTATGCTGATAATAAAGTTCTGGATGATATGTCTTCTTTTATAATGCCCTACTTCATGAGCCAATACAGCCACTAGTTCATCCTGAGAATAGTTCTCTACCAGTGTATCAAAGAGAACTACTTTTTTCTTCTTTCCGAATCCTGAGAAAAAGGCATTAGCCTTAGTAGATCTTTTTGACCCATCCATAACCATAATATGTGTTAGGGGAAAACCCACTTTTTTGCTGTAGGTTTCTATTTGCTCTCTGAGTGCTCCTCCTTCCAGGGGAGAAAGCTTATTAAAGAGGGGAACTAACCAGGAGGTATACACAAAATTGATCCCAACAATGAAGATGGAAATGATAATCCAGAACCACCACCAAAAATCCTGGCCGATAAACTGTATGAGGGCTATCAGTGTTCCTAACAATAAACCACCCATAATCCCTGCCAACAAATAGCCTTTCAGCTTATCCATCACAAAGGTACGAGGAGTAGTTTTATTGAATCCAAATTTCTCTTCTATGACAAAGGTGCTATACCACTGAAAAGGCGTCCCAAGTAAATCTGACAGTATGTAGAGAACACCTATGAACAATAGGGGTAGTCCTACAGGATGAGTAGTAACTTCTCTTAACTGAGAATCCAACCATCCAAAACCTCCCAACAATAAAATAGCCAAGGTAATCCCAAAGCTCAGCCAACTGGATAGCCTACCGAATGAATAGGTACTGGAATGGTAAGCATGAGACTTCCGGTACTCCGCCTCCTCATAATGATCTGCCAACAGTTCTGGAAGTTCCGGTTTATGGCTTTTGAAATTCAAGTAAGAAAGTACTTCACTCAACAGGTGGTTTCCTACGAAAATGATGACAATAATTTGTAAAATCAGTTCTGGCGTCATAGATAAAATTAAGCGACGAGACGTTTGAAAGCTGGCATATCCTTGATGGTAATTCTCTTCCTGTCAAAGTCTATTAGCCCCTGCTCTCTGAGCTGGTTTAGAATGGTAGTTACGGTTTGTCTGGATGTCCCTGTGTAATTAGCTATTTCCTGATGGGTAAGGTAGTTCCTTAAGGTAATCCCATCCATGGTTTCTCGGGAACTCTTTTTAGATTGGTCAAAAATATATTCTGCTATTCTGGCCTTGGCATCTTTATATAAGAGAGACGCCATTCTTTTCTGTGTCATAATTACCCGCTGACCTACCAGTTTATTGATAAATTGTTGGAAGCCATTCACATCTCTCATGAGACTTACTACCTGCTCCCTGGTAAGTACACAAATGTCTGTATCCTCAGCGGTTTGAGCGTAGTCATTTCTATTTTCCGCCCCAAAAACGGCTAGCTCACCAAAAATCTCTCCTGGATGTAAGATAGCTTTAATGATCTCATCTCCATCCTGTGTATACCCGGCAATTTTTACTGCACCCTTGTGTATGAAGAATACCTTGTCAGCCTCATCATCACTCAGATAAATGAATTCTCCCTTTTTAATGGTTCTTTTGGGTTGTTTATCGTATCTGTCTTCGGCACCATTTACAGGACAAAAGCACTCAAATAAATCTACTTCTTCCAGGTACCAAAAGCTGTTAGTGCTATTCATAAATGTATCTACTTTCTATTAGCGGTATCTAAGGTAAAAATTCTTTCTCTCCCGCCATCACTTCTACCTCAATCAAATTATCCCTGGGGGGCACTACACAAGCAAAGTCTCCACCGTAAGCACAATAGGGATTATAGGCTTTATTGAAATCCAGGACAAGTTCATCTCCTTCCGGGTCCTCTATTTCCAGGTATCTCCCTCCTCCATACGTACTTACTCCATTGGTTTGATCCCTGAAAGGGAGAAAGAGCATTTTCTGTTTCTTACGCAACGGCCCCGAGATAGGAGCATAATAAATTGTTAATTTCGATTTTTTCCCCTTCATCATAAAGTGAACCGTTCCATAGAGAATGTAGGTCCTCTTTTTCTTGGCTTTGGTAGTATTAAATGTATGAGGGGAAGGCTTCTCAAAGCGCTCAAGGGTAGCCCTAACCTTGAAAGAAGAATCTACTTCAAAGTAATTCAACCCCCCAAATTCTGTCAGGTACTCATCCGGGACGGGAGATTTAGCTTTATCAGCATACTTCTCATCCTTATCCTTTCTGTGTGTTAGGACCTCTTCAACATAAGAATTCTGTGCCTGTGCGAAGGGAATAGCAAAGCATATCAGGAGAGAAAAATATACGGCTGTTCTAAACATGTGTATGATTGATCCGGGATAGCTGCAAAATAGCGATTAAATCCATTGTCATCTATTCTGGAAATCTTTATTTCTGTTTCTTCTGCACCTTTCACTACAATACTTTACCTCCTCCCAGCAGTTTTCCCACTTTTTCCGCCATGAAAATGGCCTCCCACACACTTCACAAGGCTTAGATGGCAAGTTGGATTTGGTATATCGCTTATGTTTTGATTTTGCCATTATTGTATTTCCTTCCCTCCTTATTTCCCTACTGAAATCTTTGCCCAATTTTGTCTATCACTGTTCACATGTTTGGCCATGAGCCTACTAGCCTCCGATTTTACTTCCGGTTTTTCTCTCATTTCCCATAATACTTTTTGAGCACGCTGATAGGTTTGGGTAATATCCACTATGGGCAGGGGATAATCTACCCCTTTTCTGAAGTGATAAAGCTTTTCTTCCAGATGGGTAGCTTCCCATGGTCTAAGGGTCAGATGTAAAGGTAAGGCGGATAATTCCGGCACCCATTTTTTAATGAAGATAGCCTCCGGATCGTGCTCCAAAGACTGCTTTACTGGATTATAAATTCTCAGGGTATGAATGCCGGTAGTAGCCGCCTGCATATGAAACTGAGGATAGTGAATTCCAGGTTCAAAATCGAGGAACATCCTGGCCAGGAAATGTGCTCCCCTTTTCCAGTCTAGCCACAAGTGGTGGGTAAGAAAGGATACCAGCATAGCTCTGAGCCTGAAATTAAGGTAGCCGGTTTCTTTTACACATCTTATAGCCGCGTCTACTAGTGGATAGCCCGTCTGTCCTTCTTCCCAGGCTGTGTATTTCTTTTCATCCCACTCCACCCTAATGGTATCATAGGCAGCATTCATATTCTCAAACTCTATGCGCTCTTCCATCTCAAACTTCTGGATAAAGTGCCCCCTCCAAAGTAGTCTGGCAATGAAACCCTCCAGCGCCCTCTTTTCCTTTGGGTTATTCAGCTCACCCAGTCTGTACATACTCTTTTGAAAGACCTGACGAGCAGATAAATTCCCCCAGGCCAAATAAGGAGAGATTCTGGCGCAGCTTCTCCTGCTTGCCTCCGGTTTAGATATATGTACTAGATAATTCGGGAATCTTTTCTTCAGAAAGCCATTCAGATACCTGTTGGCAGTTGTTTCTCCACCTTTCTGAAAGAGGGCGGCTTTCTGAGTGTTTGCGAGTATTTCTCTACGCTTCTGCAGAATTTGAGGTAAGATTATAGACTGTATAGAACGAAAATCAGGTGGAATAACGGGCTTACAGAGGTCCCGTAACATAGCCTCTCTCCATCCCTTTCTGTTTCTACGCCCTCTGTCAACCCCTTCCATTTTGCACTCTACCCACTGAATACCTCTCTTTTTTACCCACTTCTTGATGGCTAGATCTCTTTGAAAGGTGAGACGGGTCCCAGTTTCCTGATAGGAGTATATGCTACGGATTTCCAGATGCTCACTTAATTCTATGAAGAAGTCTTCTACTTCAGTTGTTAGGAATTCTATATGTAAATGGTGGGGAGCCAAGCTTTCCTGCATTTCCAAGAGGGATTCTTTGATGAATTGTAAATGCCGGGGATCCATATGCACATCCTTCATTAAAGAAGGCTCCCAGAAATAGACCAGCAGTACCTTACCTCCCTCCTGACAAGCCAGGTATAAAGGCTCATGATCCGTCAATCTCAGATCACGTTTAAACCAGACAATATTGATGGTTTCTTTAGTCACCTAAGGGGATCAACTTCTAGTAAGGAGCTTTTGTTAAGCTATGCTGGAACAATATTTGATCGGGAAAATCAGTTTTGAATGGTATACCTTATAACGGATAACCAAGTTTTTCACAGGTAAGGAACTTTCACGAAAAGATGATAGCCTGCTTAGGTTAAAGTACTCAATTTGTTAGATTTGCGAATGTATCTGAAGTGGCCTAATAGCTGTATCAACTTGAATAAGACCCTTTTTTCAGGAATTTTCTCGCTTGCTATCCTCTTATCCCAACATACTTATGGTCAGGTAGCCCCTACTGCCCAGGATAGCTTAACCCCAGCACCCGGAAC
>JBCDBC010000274.1:0-6574 GCA_039184535.1 Bacteroidota bacterium
ATGTATGAAGATGGGAGCTTTGAAGTACTAGGTAGGCTGGATAATACGGAACTCAGAGGTTGTAACTTAATGTATGAGTGAGTCCAAACCATATTGGCAGCATTCTCTCTGTGCAGAATGTACTTACTTAAAGACCATCAAAAATAGCAGAGGGAGTGAATTCTGGCTTTGTCTAAAAGCTAAGGAGGTAGCTAACTGGCCTAAGTATCACCCTCAGCCTGTGAGTAGGTGCGCCTTCTTCCATAAAACCGATACCTCAGAGGAAAATTAGTAGCCGGAACTGCTACAGGCCCTCTTTTTCTACATGAAAAGATTCTTGTACTTACCCCTGATAGTATTTCTGGTGGACGCTTGTCAGCCTAAGACTTCTCCTACTCCATCTAAGCCAAACGTGATTATTCTCTTTGCAGATGATCACAGGGCCAGTACCCTCTGGAATGAGGCTATCCATATGCCCAACCTCAGGAAGTTGATGGCGGAGGGGGTAACTTTTCCAAACGCTCATATCATGGGCGGAAACAATGGCGCAGTATGTACCCCCAGCAGGGCCATGCTCCTAACTGGCAGACGACTGGCCCAGCTTCCTGGAAACGGGTATCAGATTAAGGAAGAACATACACTGCTTGGTCAGCTTCTACAGTCAGAAGGATATGGCACCTACGGTATAGGGAAATGGCATAATAATAGGGACGCATTTAGCAGAGCTTTCGATGATGGGAAAGAAATCTTTATGGGCGGGATGTATGACCCCTGGAATACGCCCCTCTTCCATTATGACAGCACAGGAGCTTACAAAAACTCTCGTCTTTCCATACCCAACTTTCTCCATGATAACATTTTAGATACCCTAAGAGGAGACTATGCTTACAGTGGAAGGCATGCTACAGAGATCTTTGCTGATGCTGCCATTGACTTTTTAGAGAATCATGAAGAAGATCCTGATCCTTTCTTTTTATATGTAGCCTTTACCTCCCCCCATGACCCCAGAACTACTCCTAAAGCATTTACAGATCTGTATGAGGGGAAAGAAATTTCTCTTCCTCCCAATTTCATGAAAGAACACCCCTTTGATAATGGAGAACTAATCGTAAGAGATGAGCAACTGGCCGAAACGCCCAGACAGGAAGAAAGCATACGGGGTCATATCATGGAGTACTACGCCATGGTTTCTCACCTGGATGCACAGGTGGGGAGAATCATGGATGCCCTTGAAGCCTCCGGGGAAGCAGAGAACACCCTCTTTATCTTTGCAGGCGACAATGGACTATCAGTGGGACAACATGGACTCATGGGCAAGCAAAATGTGTATCAGCACTCCGTCAATATTCCCATGATCATGAAAGGACCTGGAATTCCTACCGGTGAAGAAAGAAAGAGCTTCTGCTATACCATTGACATTTTCCCTACGGTTTGCGAAATGAGTGGAGTGGAAGCTCCGGATGATATTGATGGGATAAGCCTTCTTCCGGCTATTCAGGAGGATGCATCCATTAGGGATGTTCTCCATTTTCAGTACAAAAAGTATCAGTTAGCCGTGAGAAAGGATGATTATAAACTCATCCGCTATGAGGTAAATGGAGAGAATCACACCCAATTATTTGACTTAGCCAATGATCCCTGGGAAGTAAACAACCTGGCTGATAGTCAGCCTAAAATTCTTCAGGAACTGAGTACGCTTTCACAAGCCTGGGTTACAGAATACGGCATTCCTTTTGGAGACAAATAGTTCTCTTAGGGCCTGTGAGCTGGCAAAGTTTGCTGCTTTTGAATTCGCAAATATCCCCAAGCATTTACTGTTCTACTTGCCAAATTTTCATTAAACGACGCCCCACTTTGGGGATTTGTAATTATTGAGAGAAAGCAGTAATTAGCGCGCAGTAAGCAAATACACAATTATGTCTATCAAAAAAATAGGCGTTTATACCTCTGGTGGCGACGCTCCAGGAATGAATGCGGCCATTAGAGCAGTTGTTCGGACCAGCTTGGCTCATGGGGTAAAAGTAGTCGGGATTAGAGGGGGCTATAAAGGGATGATAGAGAATGACTTCATCAAGATGGAAGCCAGTTCTGTCTCTAACATCATCCAGCGTGGAGGGACCATTCTCAAATCTTCCAGAAGTAAAAGATTCAGAACTAAGCAGGGCAGGCAAACTGCCTTCGAGAACATTTCCAAAGCTGGCATAGAGGGGCTAATTGCGATTGGTGGGGATGGCACTTTTGCAGGAGCCAGGGTATTTTCCCAAGAACATAAGATACCCGTCATAGGCGTTCCGGGTACCATAGACAATGACCTGTATGGAACTGACCACACCGTAGGCTATGATACGGCCCTGAATACTGCTATGGAAGCTATAGACAAGATTCGTGATACGGCGGATTCGCATAACCGCTTATTCTTCATAGAAGTGATGGGAAGGGATGCAGGTTTCATCGCCCTGAACTGTGGGATTGCTGGTGGAGCAGAAGCTGTAGCTATCCCGGAAACGGAAACAGTTGTAGAAGATATTGTAGGTAAACTGAAGAAGGGATGGGAAAGAAAGAAGTCTTCTAGCATCATTGTAGTAGCAGAAGGAGATGAGTCTGGAGGAGCCTTTAAGCTAGCCAAAAAGGTAAAAAAGGAGCTAAACGGTGAAGAGGAGTATGATGCCAGAGTAGTGGTACTAGGACATATTCAGCGCGGAGGGGTTCCTACCTGTATAGACAGAGTAATGGCCAGCAGAATGGGCATGGGTGCGGTTGAAGCCTTGTTAGAAGGAATGTCCAACCTCATGGTGGGAATCGTCAACAACAAGATCACCCATACCTCCTTTGCCAAAGCCTGTAAGTATAATCAGGAAGTGAGTCCTGGTCTGATGCGTCTGGTAGATGTGCTTTCTTCCTAATTGAGGAAAAATAGGGTAATGATCCCACTGAGCATGAGTAGCTTGAGAAATCCGCTTTGGTAGGCAAACTCTTCTGGTTCCTGGGCCTTCATCATCTTCTGCATTAGCCAAATGGTGGGAATTTGCACCAATAAAACAGAAGAGATTAAGTAGGGAAAGATCCATTCTCCTGTCCTAACAAGCTTAATGATCACTGGCAGCAGACAGGAAATGAGAAAAAGGATATACAAAATCAGAAGAACCCGCTTAGTGGCCTCCATCCCTATCTGAATGGGAAGTGTACTCAGTTTATAAGCCAAATCACCCTTTATGTCTTGTACATCCTTTGTAATCTCTCTGATCAGAGTAATCTGAAAAGCAAAAGCCATCATCCACATTAGCGTGAAGTTAATCCCATATAGATATCCCCCCAGGAGAACCACCAGAATGATCAATAGCCCAATCACGAAGTTCCCAACCACCCCCACTTTCTTAAGAAATGATGCATAAATGAACAGTAAACTCACCGAGAGAATATTAATCAGAGTGATTTCCGGATGCCGTTTGTAATATCCGATGAATAGAACAGAGAAAAGAAGGATGATACTGATCCCTATAATGTATCCAGTCAGAACCTTTTTAACGGAGAGAATGGCATTTACCACTGTTCTGTCAGGTCTATTAATTCTATCAACCTTGAAGTCGTAGATGTCATTAATCCAATAGCCAGTAGCCGCAATCAAGATGATCATGAGAGAAGTAGCCCAAAACATTTCATGAGAAATAAAATGAAGGTGCCTGGAAGAGGCTATAAAGCAGGCAAGTCCAAAGGAAATAAAGGAGATCAGCACGTTCACTGGACGTGAAATGAGAAAAAAATATTTTAGATCTCGCAGCATGGAAGGAGGGTTCTCAATAGCCTGATTATCAAAGGTACTAACAACTTACAGCAAGAAAAGGCTCTCAAAAGAAAAAATAGAGGATTTTCTCTAACATATTCAAGTTAAACAATATCATCAAATGGTTGCTTATAGTCGTAGGTAAAAGTAACTTAGCCTCTTAAACATAGACTAGATGGAAAATCCGAAAGGAATTAGGAAAGGTGATGAGAAAGAAAGAAGCCTTAGCACTGGAGGAAAGCTCTATTTCCCGGAAATCCTGAAAGGGATGTGGTTTTCCTTCAAGCACATCTTTCGTCCCACGGTAACCTTTAGGTATCCTGAGAAGAAAGTAGAGCTTGGGCCCGAATTCAGGGGGAGACCGGTACTGGTGGCCGAAAACGGAAAAGAGAGATGTGTAGCCTGTGGGCTTTGTGCCAGAGCTTGTCCTCCATTCGCCATCAGTATGCAGGCGGCAGAAACTGACGATCAGAAAGAACGCTATCCAGAGAAATTTGAGATAGATATGCTTAGATGTATTTTCTGTGGTTTCTGTGAGGAAGTTTGTCCGGAAGAAGCCATAGTAATGAGTCCTGAATATGACCTGAATTTCCAGGCCAGGGAAGATGCCATCTACGAAAAAGACAGATTGGTTAAAGATAAAGAAACACTTGCTCCCAGACTGAATTGGTTGGCTCAGAAAAGAAATCCAAACTTCGGGGAGATCTATAACTTTAATCCCAAAAATAACATACATACTCTGAGAAACAGAGAAGAATCTCAGAAAGCATAATTTCCTTTTTTCTACTTGAAAAAGCTTGTTTTACGACTGTAAGACAAGCTTTCTTTCCATAGAGACTTAGCATGAATCCTTCTACACCCAAAATCCACGCCACTACCGTTCTTGGAATTATTCACAACGGAAAAATAGCCCTTGGAGCTGACGGACAAGCCACTTTAGGTGATACTGTCATGAAGGGAAATGTAAAGAAGGTACGCAAGATGAATGATGGCAAGATATTAGCCGGATTTGCAGGTTCCACCTCTGACGCATTTGCTTTACTAGAGAAATTTGATGAGAAGCTGAATATGTATCGTTCCAGCCTGCAACGTGCCGCTGTGGAACTGGCCAAAGACTGGCGCACAGACCGCTACCTCAGAAGATTGGAAGCCATGCTAATCGTGATGGATAAGGATGAAGGACTAATTGTAAGTGGGACGGGAGACGTAATCGCAGCAGATGACGGCGTACTGGCCATAGGCTCTGGTTCTAACTTCGCGCGCTCAGCCGCTTTAGCACTGAAAAAACATGCTCCCCAACTTACCGCCAAAGAAATGGTACAGGAATCCATGACCATAGCGGCCGACATCTGCATTTATACTAATCACAATATTGAAATACTGGAGCTGTAATCTATAAAGCCCCTACAAGGACTTCATAGCTGCTTCTACCCTATTTTTAAACTCAGGTGAGACCCTAGCTAAAGCTTTCTCATAATGCTTCCTGGCCATGTCTGTATCACCTTTCTTCTGATAGGCACTTCCTAAGCCCATATAGGCCCACCAACCGTCAGGCTGACGATCCACGACCTGATTCATGAGAGCAATGGCTTTATCTGCCTCTCCCCCTCTAATCATTCCTCTGGTGTAGTAGTAGATCTCTTTAGAGCTAGCCAGAGAAATGGCGCTGTCAAAAGCTGCCTGAGACTCATCAGTCTTTCCTTCTTTTGCTAATACCTGAGATAGAAGCAGAAGGGCTGGGTACTGAGGTTCCCTGGCTATGGAAGTCTCAAGCCACTGCATGGCCTCTTCCTGGTTGATACCTTCATCAAAGCAGTATTTGGCAGCCTGATAATGTCCTTGCCATCCAAAGAAAGCATGCGTCCTAAGGTCTTCCCTGAACTGAGCTAGTATATGCTTGTTCACATCTATGCTCACCTTCATACTGAGCAGAAGTTCCCCCCAATGTAATTGGATATCGGCACCATCTTTCGAGAGATTATTGAAACTGTAGCCCAGCCATTCCTGATAAGGATTACCTGTAGTAGGGGTAACACTCACTCTTAACACATCCTCTTCCTCACGGTAGTTGTAGCTACCCCAATCAGTAGAGTTAGAAGAGAATACGACTTCCCAGGCTTCATTCTCCTTTGGGAGAATGTGTAAACCATAAGTACCGGCTGGTAAAGGCTTTTCTTCTATCTGCACTTCATGCTCAAAAAATATACTGGTAATCTCATTAGCACCTGAACGCCACATTTGGTTGTAAGGGACCAGTTTCCCCCAGATCACTCTACCTTTTGCCGCAGGTCTGTGGTAGGAAATGCTCATATCCGTAAAACCGATGGTCTGACTGACCATAGCTGCCGGGCTTTTTCTAGGTACTGGAATTGGATCTTTTTGCGCTAGCAATGAAATGGGAAGCCCTACTAATAGGATCAAAAATGGGAGAAAGTATCTTTTATGCATGGTTGATAAGATTAAAGTCCCAAAATAACATTAATCTATTAAATCCATTTGTCGTGTAGCTTCCGCTACCGTTTTTACCGGTAGTTGGCAGGTGAATCCTTCACACACGTAGACAGTGGTTTCCTCAGCCATCCGCTGATGAAGGATAGGAAGATCATTCTCCTTAATATCTCCGGCAAACACCCTGTTTGGATAGTAGGAATTCGCCAACGCTAATCTGTAAGTTTTAGCTTCCCCACCAGTGATAGCTACCTCATAGTGACGGAAGTATTCTTTGAGAAATAGCTGGGACCATGCAGCATGCCACATAGCCGAGGAAGCTACGTTCTCTTTCACATTGGCAAGCATTTGCTGGTAGAATTGCTG
>JBCDBC010000275.1:0-6574 GCA_039184535.1 Bacteroidota bacterium
CTTCAATAGAAAGAATAGAGTGAGCTACATCCTGTTTATTGAGTTTTAGCTTTTCACTTAGGGCCATGATGAAACTATCCTCAGAAGTGGTGGTTCGCACGTTTGAATAGATAGCCAGAATGGCCAATTCCAGAAAATACTTCCGCAATATCCAGTTGTCCACATGCTCAAAGCTGAGGTCTTCAAGTTCCACCTTTTGGGTCATGAACCCTCTGGCTTCTCTTTTCTGCTGAGAATTTAACTTGGTCGATTGGAGGAAGTAGTTGTACAGTCTCAGCTCTTCCTTGTCTACCCTGCCGTCTGCCCATGAGGCAGCGGCTAGTAACTTCAGAATGCCCATTCTGATATTGGCCTTTTGCATACTCAGTTGAGCTATGTCCAGGTGGTTTTTATACTCGGCCCACTTGGTGTAATAGACCAGGTCCAGGAAGAGAAGGATATTATGGAAGAAGCCTGTCCAGAAGCTATCCCAAGAAGAGGGGACACTGGTACGGTCATCTAATATATGTTCAAGTCTGTATAAGCTTTGCGTCTCCTTACGTTTGCTGCTTTTTCCATCCTTATTGTACTGCAAATAAGTGCGTTGGTAGAAGTAGGTTAGCTCATCTATCAGAACAGGTAGGGTAGCGGCCATATCCCCTGAAGAACCGTTTTGACGTAGGTGGATGAACATGCCACTCTGTATGAGGCATTCAAGTAGGAGAACCTTGATTTTATTCTTCTCATCCCAGTAAGGAGCTAAGGGATGAGTATACTCCTCTATCCTGAGCGGGTGCCCATACATGAGTCCTGTAGGCTGCACTATATTATACAGAAACTCCTCTCCACTCAGGCTAATATTAATATCTTCAGGGGATACGCTTCCCCTTAGGACAGGCGCCCTAAATTCCAGATATTTTTTAAGCCAACCTTTTTCACTGGGATTCATAAGGAGTTTTTGCTCGAAAGCAAAGAGATTGTAAGTGAAACGCTAGGAACATTTCTGCCCGAAGGCAGATTTAATACAAACTTATCTGATTATTTCAGAAAGCAAACAGTATATAAACGAAAATCAACACAAAATATATTTTTTTGGAGGGCCTAAAAAATTTCAAATCAAGATATAGTAAGGCCCTTCCAAACTTGGTAGTTTAGAAGGGCCTCTAAATTATGGAATCTGACTTATCCTTCTAGAGAATCTAATCTTGCCTGGATCATTCCCTGATAGCCCGCAGGTGCTACCTCTTTCGCTTTGAGGTAGGCTTCTCTGGCTTTCTTCATTTCTCCCTGGGCCTTATGAGAAGTAGCACTTCCTACAAAGGAAAGCCAGTGTTCAGGAAACTTATCACTAAGAGAACCAAAAGTTTGAATGGCCAGATCTTTCTGTTCCATTTGCATAAGCGTATTTCCTAATTGGTAGAGTTGGACTGCTGAAGCTTTTTCTTCCGAAGCTAGGGCGAGGGTTTTAGCTGAGGCTTCTGCATCTCCTGTTTTCACCTCAAGTAATGCTTTGGTGGAAAGGGTGGAGAAATTGGCCTCTCCTATGAAAGGAAGACTGATAGCCTTTTCAGCCCAGGCTAATCCCTGCTCTAATTCTAACTCATTCTGTAAACAGAAAGTAGCGGCATTATTGAATCCCTGCCAAGTGAACCCGGCAGTGGACTGCAGGTCCTCTTTCATTTTAGCTATGTATAGTTGCTTGGAATTGGGTGCCGAAATGGAGAAAGGAACGGCTATATTCTCCCAATAAAGGGTTAGGGTCGTAGATTCCAGTTTTCTATCAGTAAACTCGTAAGTGAGGTATTCATGGAATGAGGCTTCTTTAGGAGAGACTTTCACCCTGAGAGCATCATTTTCTTCTTCATAATAGTAACTGCCCCATGCATTGGTTTCATGGGAGAAAACAAGCTCCCAATCTTCGTTCTCATAAGGGAAAATATGGAACCCATATGTTCCTGCTGCTAGTTTTTTACCTTCAATCTCTACCTCATGGCTGAGGGTGATAAGGGTATTCTCATTTGCACCAGCTCTCCAGGGAGCTGCCGTGGCAGTACCAAACCCTTGGGTATTAACAAAGTCTATCGGACCATAGGGGACTATTTTCCCCCAGATAGCGCCCTCTCTGCCTGCTACATCAGGGCTGCTGTAATTCACGCTAACTTTAACAAGGCCCATGTATTGGCTCACTTCACTTACCTGGTTCCCACCGCTTGGGGGAAGGGTAACTGCCTGCTGTGCATACAGACCCACAGTAATGGAGAATAAGCAGAGCAAAATGGCTCTGAAAATGCTTAGGTGTAGTTTCATAAGGTGTAAGTTAGGTTCATCCTTTTTCCTAGAAGATAGCCAGAAAATCTCTGGTATCAGGGCCTTCTCTGCATAATGAGAGAAACTCTGGATGTCCTAAGGGGTAATTCATACCATTGTAAGACCAAGCGGATGGCTGAGTAGCAGGTTTGAAAAAAATGAAGCTAGAGAAATTAGCAGGCCTTAGGGTCGTCAGAGACCAATTCCCAAAAGGTGTCAGATTTATCCTCCTCCTCCCTGTCAGTACAAGGGAAGTCCTTTTCTATCAGTATGCTGAGTGCTTCTCCATTAGGTAAGGGGATGTCGGCATTGATCCCTACTTCATTTGTATTCATCCATTGCCGGGCTATGGATTCAGGTATTTTGATACGCATTTGGTGGTTCTCATAAGTGGCCTGAAGCTGATCTGCAGAGGATGAGATGGTCAGCGCATATGAGAATACTGGACCAGCCGGAAAGCTGACTTTTTCTTCTATCACTTTTTCCTGCTGTAAGCTTACGAGTTCAGACTTTCTAAGCCTGATTCTAATGCTATTGGTGAGTGTCCGTAGTTTCATGAGATAGTGTATTTATGGAAACAGTTTATGTCCAGTGATACATGAGAATCTGCCTGTGATGCTATCAACAGCTATGCTCCCTTGATCTGGATCTATGTTTTCCCTTGAAGATTTGGTTTGAGGTTTCTCTGGAGAATGTTTAGAAACACTGGTTAACTAAACATACAGAAAAATTGTAAGGAAGTCTATACAAACAAAAAGGCCCCGATGTCTCGGAGCCCCTTCCAATACTAATACACACTGTTTTACACTTGGGATGGCAAAACAGCTTTCCTTAATCAGATAGATTATATCTTGAATTTCTTACGGAAATCCAGATAAACGTCTGCGCCTATCAATTTAGACCAGATTTTATGTACCTGCTCTTCCATTTCTTTCTCTGTACTTTCTCCAGAAGTGAAGCCTACCAGCTTAATTTCCATATCCTTGGAGAAATTCCATTTACGCTTTGTGAGCACCAGGATGTTATACTCTGATAGGTTACTGTGAGAAATGTCCAGCCCCTTAATCTCTCTCCAGACTTCCAGAATAAGTTTCAGGTCATTGCTATTCAGCTTTTCAAAGCTGTCTTTTTTATCCAAGCCTGTTTTGCGGACGTAGTCCTTCAGGGTGTTTCTTTCTATGTAATTTCTGAAATAGTACTTCCCTTCTTTGGCCTGGAAGACCTCACTGAGTTCCTGATAATAAGCCAGTTCCTTCTGATATACGATATCAAATGCATTTACTCTAGCCTCATTTTCCAGATCTTCTGTAGGAAGAATCTTGATGACCTTCACATCGTGGTTAATGATGTGAGTAACCTTCTTGGTGATGAATTCGGGATCCAGTAGTACGCCTGAAATTTCGAAGATTTCCTCTAAACTTCTGTTGGGATCTCCATTAATCTCTAGTTGGGCATTTTCTGTACCGTTAGTAGATATTTCTGCTACCTTTTCTGCAGTAGCAGCTACGGCAGCTACTTTTTCAGGAACTACTGAGGCCCCATTAGCAGGGGTATCTGTAACTACTGCCAATACCTTTTCAGGCTCTGGTTCTCCCTCCTCCTTATTTTCCTCTTCTAAGCTGGGGGTGGAGGCTAGCACTGCAGGCTCAGTAGCTTCTTCCTCTACCTTCTGGTCTTCTTTCTGCTCCTCAGCTACCTCTTCCTCTTTCACTTCTTCAGTAACCTCATCTTCTTTTGCCTCTTCAATTTCAGGCTCTTTTTCCTCCTCCGTAACTTCTGGTTCTTCTACTGGAGGAATACTTGACATCAGAGATTCCAGAGAGATATTCTCCACCTCTTTTTCCTCTTCTTCTACCTCCGTTTCTTCTTCCTCTTCTTGTGACTCAGCTACTTCTGGTACTATATCCTGATTTAATGGAGAAGAAATGCTTTCGACTTCTTTCGTCTCCACTACTTCCTGCTGTTCTTCTTTGGCTTCTTCTACCACTGGTGTTTCTATAGAGGCAGTAGCCTCCACAGCTGGAGTTGCGGCCAACTTAAGCTCTGCGCTCTTGATGGCTTCCGCTATGGTCCAAATCGTCACCTCTTTAGGAATTCCCAGCTCTATTCCTTGCTGGATGTATTTATCATGATACTCCTGCTCATTTTCAGCATATACGCAGTAGGTTCTGATGTCCTGAAGGAGTTGGTCTCTAGACATATGAGACTTCCTTTCTTCTTCCAGTTTCTTTCTGGCTTCCTCTTCTTCTCTTCTTTTGCGTTCTTCTTCTTCTTTTCTTTTGCGTTCCTCTTCTTGTCTAATTCGTTCTTCTTCTGCCTTCTGGTGGGCCAGCTCTGTCTCCTGAATATCCTGTGCACGGGTAGTCATTCCTTTTAGAATGGCCTCAATGGCATTCATATCGGTGGTAACCCCATTTTTCTTCAGCTTACTCTTGATCTTCAGTTCTTTCTCAAAGAAAGTATCCAGCTTTTGATTATCCAGGTATGAGCCCAGTAGGACTACGGACTTAACCCCCAATCTGTCAAGCTTGGCTTGATTTAATCTGCTGGCCAGACTTACTCTATTGGCGGTCAGACTATCATCATAGCGGTCCTTAGGAAAGCTAAGCGTAGCCTGTATTTCTACATTATTGATCTTCTTGTTGATCTGTACCCTCTCACTAGTTGAGAGGTTATCCAGCTCATTCTGGATTTGATCTTTTTCTGCATTATTGATCTGGAGACCGGAACCTTCAAATTCTTTCACGATTTCCCTGAATACATTTTGTCTTCCAGGTGCTTTCCCAAATGTTTTTAGGGGAGCATAGTTAATGCTCTCGACAGTGTGAAGATCCGGGTACTGATGCAGGTCCTGGTTCCATTGCTTATACAGGAAGCCAGACTCCTTATTCTTGGCACTTTCTACCTTATAGTAGCAGATGTTCAGGTGATCATCCAGCGCTTCCAAAATGATGCCTGGATTACCGGTAATATCCAGGTGATTATCATTCCCGAAGGTGTAGGCTACCGGGATGCTGTCAATGTGAACCAGCTTGAGTTTTTGGTACTTGCCCTTTTGGAAGGCTCTTTTAATCTGCTCAAAGGCTTTCGTCTTGTCTGCATGATTAGCATCTACAGGGAAAGCCAGAACAGTAGGAATGGTACCCTCTGGTTCCAGACCTTTGTCCTTGACATAATTTTCATAAGCAGCTATCATATCAGTTACCTGCTTATCTAGGGCTTTTTCTGGATGACCATCATAAGGAATATGGTCTTTCCCATTAATGATCAGAGTTTCTGATTTTTGTAAAGAGACGCCAGCAAGAATTTTTTTCTGTGTAATAATAATGCAGAGCATATTAGTATTTGGAATTGGTTTAGTATTGTCTTTACGCTTATGAACAGTTAGATAACTTTCGTAACCGCTTTCCAAAAGAAGCAAGGAGGGAAGTGTTGGAAAACAGAAAAGTTAGGACTGACGCAGGGAATGCAGAGCTAAGCGAAGTCAAAAAGAGGTGAACCTTCTCTTGGCTGAAATACCTCTTCTAATTCAATTGTATATCGCTAAAAATAGCGGAATTATTGTACGAGTCAATAGCGAATATCCTCAGATTTTTTCCTACTTAAACTGCCTTGGAGAATTAATCCGACAAAATTTTGCCTGATTTAACAATTGTCTGGGTTGAACTGTATGCTTCAGTTACCTATTCGGTTTTTGTAGGACATATGGCCCATTATCTCATGGAACAGGCTAGTGAAGGTTGGATTCGACTAAATTGCCTTAATTTTATGCTATGAATCCGGTTATTCCCCCTTTAAGATGGGTTTCAGTACCTGAAATGGAACAATGCGTAGATATGGCTGCTACTGTTCAGCTTATGCGGTCGGCCTTTCAGCAGCTTTCTTCAGGTAAGGCTCAGGTACCCGTCCGTACACACATGCATTTTCAGGAAGAAAGGGCAGAACTCCTGAGCATGCCCGTTTACCTGAAAGATCAGGGCCAAAGTGGATTAAAATTGGTAGCACTTTCTCACCAAAATCCTACAATAGGATTGCCCTTCATACATGCGCTTATGATGGTCATGGATGCAACTAATGGGTTTCCCCTTGGATGTATGAATGGTGGATGGATCACGCTCATGAGAACAGGTGCTGCAAGCGGCCTGGCTACAGATTTGTTAGCCAGAGAAGATGCAGAAGTACTAGGAATCATAGGGACAGGTGCTCAGGCTATGACTCAGCTTTCCGCCATTATGGAAGTAAGGCCTATCAAAAAGGTATTGCTCGTAAACAGGAGCCCTGATCGGGC
>JBCDBC010000276.1:0-6571 GCA_039184535.1 Bacteroidota bacterium
GAACATATTTAATAGTATGTGCATAAAATCTCCATGATTAAAAGCCCAAGTAATTAACTGTACGGGTTGGAACTTAGCAGGTCCAGAAAGACCTCCCTCTCTGTAAGCATCAGCTATTTGTGTAGATAAATTAGGGTTTGACTTAAAAATGCTTTCCGCATTTTTCTCCGTTAAAAACCCTGAACTTAATGGTACAGGAGAGTATACCTCCACAAAGTCTGCTTCCAGAGTCTGTCTGAATCCTAGCAAGTTTGATTTATGAATGGAGAAATAATTACCTTCTATTTCCCTTATCCCACTAAGCCTAGGACTGAAGAGTTCAAACCCTATAAATATGATCACATTAATGATGATCAAATTCTTGACTGCTGGTGTAAGTCTATTAAGCATTTATGAAAAGCTAATTCTGTTCTTATATAGAAAATAATCCCAAAGTAAGGGGGATTGTTCTTAGCTAACAAAAAATTACGAAAAGAAGGGGAAATTCATTAGCCAAAATACTCCTCCAGTTCCACAGTAGAAATAACCTTAAATGAAGGGGTTCCGTTGGGCGCCAAAGAAGGAACCTCACACTTGAACAGGTCTTGTACTATGTCCATCAGTTCTATTTTACTCAATTTTTGACCTGATGTTACAGCACTTCGAAGAGAAACCGCTCTGGCTATTCCTTCTACAAATCTCATGGGAACTTGTGTAGCTCCCACTTCCTGGATATCTGCAATAATTTGATCAAAAATTTCTCCGATCTTCTTCAGCGGAATCTCGGTTGGGGTACCATAAACGGCAATGGTATTAGGGCCAAACTCCTTAACCTCAAATCCCATCCTGGCCAAAATTCCTTCTGCTTCCATGATAGCTGTAAACTCAGACGGACTGTAAGTGTACGTTTGAGGAAAGAGTAATTGCTGACTATCTAGTGGTTGTTCTTTGTAAGCTTGGATAAAACGCTCGTACAAAATCCGCTGATGTGCCAGATATTGGTGGATAATGTACAGCTTCCCCTCCCGCTCAGTAAGTATATAGGTATTCTGGAGTTGTTCCAGAATAGTGGGTTCAGTGGTAGAGGACCTCTGGAAAGGAATCAGGGTAAAAGACTCTTCTGATTTCCCTTTCTGTTCCTCTAGAGCCTCTTTGGGTGGCTGATAGAAGTTATCCCAATTTTGTCTGGAAGGGATTCTTTCAGAAGTTCTTCCTGGCATACTACTAAACTGGCCCAAAGTAACTTCTCCTGAAGCTGGCGGAGGAGTAGAGCTATAGATGGTTTCCTTCAAAGACTGATCTGTTAGGTCTAATTCAGGTACCTGATGATGGCCGCTCATCCCCTGTTTTACCACAGATTGTAGGAGGGCATAAATAGTTCTCTCATCATCAAACTTCACCTCAGTCTTAGTTGGGTGAATATTTATGTCTACATGGACAGGGTCTATCTCCAGGAAAATGACATAAAAGGGGAAACTGTCTTTGGGAATAAATTCATGGTAAACTTGAGAAACTGCATGATGCAGATAACTACTCTTTATGAATCTTCCATTCACAAAGAAGAATTGTTCTCCGCGCTTAAGCTTGTAAATGGAGGGATCTCCTATAAAGCCCTTTACATTCAAATATCCTGTTTTTTCCTCTACCGGAATCAATTTTCCTCTATATTCTTCTCCTAGAAGAAGAATGATACGTTCTTCCATACTCCCACTCAGCAGATGATACACTTCAGTATCATTATGGGTGAGTGTCATGGTGATAGTTGGATAAGAAAGCGCTATTCTGGTAAACTCATTCAGAATATGGCGGGTCTCTACAGGATTAGACCTGAGGAAATTTCTTCTGGCAGGTACGTTAAAAAAAAGATTTTTAATCTGGAGAGTGGTTCCCGCTGGACATACACATACTTCCTGTCTGGTAAGCTTACTCCCTTCTATGTCTATTTCCGTTCCCAGTTCCACATCGTGCTGTCTAGTACGTAGCTTCACCTGTGCTACAGCGGCTATACTTGCCAGTGCTTCTCCTCTAAAACCTAGGGTATGAATATTAAACAGATCCTTCTCTTCTTTGATCTTTGAAGTGGCATGACGCTCAAAGCTCATACGGGCATCAGCAGATGACATACCTGAGCCATCATCTGTTATTTGGATGAGTGTTTTACCTGCCTCCTTTATTAAAACGTCTATTCTTCTTGCTCCGGCATCAACTGCATTCTCCATCAATTCTTTCACAACTGAAGCTGGCCTCTGAACCACTTCTCCTGCTGCTATCTGGTTAGCTAGCGCATCCGGTAACAGTTGTATGATATTCTGCATCTGTCAATTTGGCAAACATTGCAAGATAAGGGATATATGTGGTAATAGAAGAATCTAAGTGTTAAGGAATTCCTATTTTTTACACTTTATTCCAAAATAAGTGGACAGCGGATCCTAAGCGACTTTTTAGTTAGAAGGGTTCTATCTCCACATTATTTCCACGCTTATCCCAACTTACTTTTACTCTTTTTTTTAGGGTAGGGTTATACCAGTTGTCAAGACGCATGACCAATACCTTTCCTTTCTCTATCCAATCCAGTTGGGTTATGTAAAATTCATTCAACGCCACATCCCCTATTTGGCAATAGGGTTCACTCCCTTCTCCCTGCTGAATAGAGAGGATTCTGGTTTTCTCATCATCTGTTACCCGATATATATTGATTTGTTCTTCCAGACAGGAACCGCAGTTGCCCCATCCATACTGGTCTACTTGGGACTTGTTATATAGGATGAGGCCATGCGCTCCATCCGGGTAATTAAAGAGTTCATTTACCTTTCTTCCTCCTCCTGAGAAACGTTTCCCAATGGGAGAATGCACCTCAAACTTATGCCCTCCAAGTAGTATGTATTCCTTACGGGTGTCCTGTTCATTAATAAAATCCATCTCCAGTATGAGTTTCTCATAAGGGATGCCATCTTCTAACAGCGTTTCAAAAAAGATATTCTGTTTTCTAAAGGCTATCTCGCGTATATACCTGCTGAAGGTGTGTTCTTTCAGGATGAGCGCATCAGAATGAATAGAAACCGGCTTCCACCCTCTTCTACTATTCAGTATGGTAGGATAAAACTGAGTCTTGTAGAACACATCATCTGGTATCCCCAGCATATTGGTACGTAAGGGCTCTAAGAAAGAAACCTGACTGTAGCTTTCAGGGTATCCGGCTTCCATTTCTGGAGAACTACTCATAACAGATACCAGTTTCTGCTGTTGGTAGGACCAATCCTGCAGGTCTACCATAAACTGAATCTGGTTCATGACGGGCACTTGCAAATAGCCTAAGGCTTCCGGCTTGATCTCAGCATTAATGATATATCCTTCCTTTTCATCCATCCAGTCCACGGTGTATTTGAGAAAGGAACTTAGGTCTTCCAGTTGTTCACCCAAAGAAGATTCTATGAGGGCATGTGCCCTCTTGTTGGTAAAACGAGCGGGTCTTCCATCTGGGAATAAGCTGAATTGGACCATACCCCAATGTACCTGCTCCATCATGAGCTGAGAGGCTGGGGGAACCAGGAAGCTATCTACCTTAGTGGGCGTGGGATAATCATAATCTCTGATGAAAGATCCTACGTTGATAGATCTTTGATTTTTGTGATCCAGGCTGAAGAACCTCAGATAGGAAGTGGTTTTCTCAATTCCTCTACTTTTATATTGAGAAGAAAGGATATAATCAGGATGATTTTTGTAGTCAAAGTTAGCTGGATAAGAAGATTCAGGTAAAGCAAACCAGAGGTGAACTTGATCACACTGATCATCCAGATTACTGATTTTGACATCAGCATCCCTGACTTCTATTACTACATTGAGCTTAAACCCGTCATTGTAAAGGCTTACATTGGCGCTGGTAGGTGCATTCGGCCCCACAGCCTCCTCATAAGACCTATGGAATAGTTCCTTAAGTTCAAAGTCAGGTTGTTGCCCTATTAAAAAACAAGGGAGAAAAAACAGAAGTTGTATGAAGTTTTTTCCTGGCATACCCATAAAGTATCTCTACAACATATTCTCACAGATGCGATATTCTGGTTTGAAAAGCTGCCAGTACCTGATTTACAATTAGGTAACAAGTATCTTCAATTCTGGTGGGTACAAACCCGTCAGTAGGGAGAGAAAATCAGTTATTAATTTAGCGATTAAAATTTATCAGTCCAAGAACTATTTAACTCATTCTTGACCTATTTACCTATTATACAGAATATTCTCCAATTACCCTTATTAAATCAGTCATTTTAGATTAAATCATACATTTGAAATAGAGAATCAAGCGGAAAATTTTAGTATTAGGAAACTCCTTTCAGTAGCTTTAGATCATGAAGATCCAAATATATACAGATGGGGGTTCGCTAGGTAATCCCGGACCGGGAGGGTATGGAGCAGTACTGAAGTTTCATCAACACAGGAAGGAGCTTTCAGAGGGGTACAGGATGACCACCAATAATCGCATGGAATTACTAGCAGTGATCAGGGCTTTAGAAGCACTGAAGAAGCCAGGCATGGAAGTACATGTATTCACAGATTCTCAGTATGTACAAAAAGCTGTCACTATGGGCTGGGTATTTAATTGGGAGAAAAAGCAGTTCAAAGGCAAAAAGAATGCTGACCTCTGGAAGGAATTTTTAAAAATATACCGAAAGCATAAAGTATTTTTCCACTGGGTAAAGGGTCATAGTGGGGTACCTGAAAATGAGAGATGTGATGAATTAGCGAAGGCTGCAGCCAGAAAAGGACAACTCCTGGTAGATTTTGGCTATGAAAATGGGTAAGATTTTCATGATTTGACAATTATCTTTCATGACAAGTGTAAGCTATTCTACCTCTGGTATTAAATCTCATAAGCTCATTAGGAGGTATTAATAGTTTTACTGTTTATGGGCATTTTAATTAAAAAAATCTAAGGCAAATACCCCTAAACCCTTTCATATGAGCAGATTTTAGCTTATATTTATACACAAGTTATCCACACTCCAAGTCTCACATTTAACACTTACCCAGGTGAAAAAGTTTTTACCGTTGCTCATCGTTTCTGCTTTTGCCTTAGGCATGCTCCTAACCTTTGCTACTATCAGTTTCTCAGCTGATGAAAACACACTTCCTGCTCCTCCCATGAAACGTATTTCTGCTATACAAGATAATCATGAGATTAGTTCTTATTTGATCAATCAGGCTAATCCAAATGCTGTGACAGATAAGGGAGAAGAACTATCTGTGGTACAGCCTGTGGCTCATATCGTTTCTTCTGAGGATGAAGTGATTCCAGCAACTACTAGATAGCCTTCATTTGGTAACCAACCTGTTTCAGGTCTTACATCCCACTTAGAACTTTATTTTTACCATTCGCGGAGAAACTCGGATTTTACGAGATATAGTTTTTATTATTGTCGCTGAGTGTAGGCTAATCTGTGCTTTCGGATTTCGTCTAATTCTTAGCAAGACTATATGAAACAAACTCTACTTTCCTTTATTCTCTTACTTAGCTTCTGTTTTACTTTTGCCCAAAATGATTGGTTTGTCAATTTTGGACAGAGTCCTGATGAGGTAAAAACCTTTCTGGAAGGGAAAAGTTATTTACAGACTATTCAAGAAGATACTGAGCTTCAGAGAATGTTAGCCGTAGTAGAAGACGGTAAACAAGTCGAGTATGTATTTAAAAGTGGGAAACTGATCGCGACTTCCGTTAGAAGAGAATATTCTTCTAAGGCGGAAGCTAAAATTCGTTTACAGAGTACCCTCAGGTACATGGAAAATGTAAGTGCAGGTGAGATCGAGAAGACCTCCGAAGGTAGCACTACCTGCTACTATGTTAAGGCTAAAGGCAGACATCTGAAGTTATTCGTCCTTCCGGGACAGATAGATGTACACGGCCAAATTCTCCAGCTAACAGCAATCAACAAAGAACAAGGGAAAACCATCCCTGAAAACAAGTTCTATTATGATTCTGATATGATGGAACAGTACGCTGAAGAAAAAGCAAAAAGGATAGAGCTAGCGGCTAAAAGCGTTTCTGACGTGAGTAGCCCCAAAAAGAAGAATAAAAACCGAGACAAAGGAAAAAGATAAGAGTCACAAATACCTTTTTAAGGCAGCGATTCATCATGGTGAATCGCTGCTATTTTTTGTGCCTAGGGATACTCCATTTCTTCTATAATGATGGGCCTAAATTGGCTGAGCACCTTAGTCTCATACATACCCGCCTCAGGTGATAATTCAAAACCCACCCTCGGAAAGCTCAACAGATAATTACGATTCTCCATCAGGTTCTGCTTGGACTCATAATCTAAGGAGTTTATAATATAGTCAAACAGATATTCATTATGGAGATAAGTAAATACACTCGCTCTGCTGTTATAGTTATCATTGAAGCTATTGAAATCGTCATCCTCCTTTAGGACGTTTTGCAGTAGGTACTGGTCTATGATGAACTGTAAAGAGGTGGTGTCATTACTGAATATCACATAATCATCTAGATAAGTGTAATGTGGCTTCTCTATCTTTGAGAATAGCTTCTTGAAGAACAGCTTGAAGAATCCTTTCATTTCCAGGTACTGAATCTCAAACCCTC
>JBCDBC010000277.1:0-6567 GCA_039184535.1 Bacteroidota bacterium
CCAGCGAAGACTTTCGTATTCAAAGGCCATAAACTCGTTCATCCCTACCTGACAGATGAACCTGCTCCAGGCGTGAAAATGATTATTCATGACCAAATCCTTTTCTGGATCATGGGCCTCCTGTATCATGAGTTCAATGGTGGCTCCTTCAGGTGCTTCTATCTGGAGATAGGGAAAGCCTACCATTTGCTCATGGAAGGAGTAGGTAAGCAAAAAGCTATTCTCTCCGTCCAGGATGCATTCATATTCCAACTTGGAATCCTTTCGAAATTCTGTATAGAGAATGGCATAGGCATCCGGCGTAACAAAGTTGAAATACTCTTCTGGTGAAGAATTCCAACTGATTTCCTGAACCTTTACCAGCTTATTGGCAGGGACAGCTTCCTCCTTAAGTAAGGGAGTAGACCTGGGAAAGATTCTGCATGTCTCAGGGTCTCCCATGCTTTCATTGAGAAAATCTCGGTAAGTAGCGCATATGGAAGGGAGATGAGCGGCATTATTCAGCTCCATAGCGTCTCGCCACTTATTATCTAATCGAAAGTCTTTCTGATCCCATCCATAGGGATACTTGCGGGCATCAAATTCTTCCTGGAGCGCGCGCAGATACCATCTTTTGTGCTGACCCGGTTTCCAGGATTGGGCTACGCTGCATTGGAAGCTACTATCTGTGAGTAGCTGAGTGGTGGAACCATCTTCATATTCCAGCTCCACCTTCATGATGAGGCCAGGTTTTCCCATCACCCAGGTACCATCACCTAAGCCAAAGTATAAGACTGTAACCCCAAGTATATTTTCTCCTTCTTCCAGCTGTTCTTTCAGGTCTACAGGATCAGCCTCACTGAAGCGGGGATCCGTAGGCCCCGGACCCCATTGTAGCCTTTGGCCATTCATGCGTAGTTCGTACCTACTATCTGCCAGAATCCACCCTTTGGCTGATACCAGTCCTTTCTTTACCTCAATAGATTTACGGAATAGGATAAAGGTATTAGGAAGCGTTCGCTCAGAAGGGAACCAGATCCATTTTGCTGGACTTAGATCCAATCCTGTTCGCTCATGCCCTTCAGATTGTCTATTGATGGATTGAAGGACTTGGCGACCCAGCTTATCTGATGGTTCTGCTTGTTGCCAGAACATGAGAGGACTTAGGGCAGACTGTTTCAGAAAATGTCTACGAGAAGAGGACATACAGTAGGTGTTTTTGAGTAAGGAGGGGGGAAAGGCATACCAATACCTAAGATTAAAGGGAATTCCTTTGTATAGGTCTTGGTACTGAAAAGATGGGAAGCCAACTAAAAATTCCTTTTAACTCAGTGCTCTGTACTTAGAAGCAGTGAAATAAATTTCTGAACGTTGGGCAAACACAATAGAGGTCATAGAGTTTTTTATATGACGTTGTGTAAGCGACGAATTGCATACTTATTCTTAGATGGTTTGAGACATGATTAGGTAAGTACTATTTCGTCATACTTTATGGGTGCTTTTCTGGGGAAAAGAAAGCACAGTATTGACCGACTGAATTAGGCTGTAAAAGTGTATTTACAGCCACAGTATACCCTTGTCATGAAGAAAAATTTACCTCTTTCTTTCACTAGTCTATTTTTAGTCCTTTACCTCTCTTCGCAAGCACAACAAGTATTTCCTCCTCCTGATACCCCACAAGAGATATATGCCAAAA
Organism: Bacteroidota bacterium; assembly: GCA_039184535.1. Taxonomy (GTDB): domain Bacteria; phylum Bacteroidota; class Bacteroidia; order J057; family J057; genus JBCBKZ01. The sequence goes on from JBCDBC010000277.1 coordinate 1,676, forward strand.
GAGTAGCTGAAGACGCCATTGAACTGGATGGCTTCTTAAAAGAAGCGGCCTGGCAATCTGCACAGGAAGTTTCTGGCTTTGTTCAAAGAGATCCCTTACAGGGGGAAGCTGCTAGCCAGGATACCAAGGTGAAAATCCTTTACAACTCCACTTTCCTGTATATAGGCGTAGTCAATCTGGATAGCTTGCCAGATCGTAAACCCTTACGCGTGCGTAATATGCAACGTGATTTCAGCGGCTATGGGAATGATAGATTTAGTGTAGCCATAGATGGCTTGATGGACAAGCGAAATGCGGTGGGTTTTGAGGTTACTCCCTACGGTTCCCAACGTGAAATACAGGTCATAGATGGAGCAGAGTTTGACGGAAATGTAAACTGGGATGCCCTCTGGTATGTGCGTACCCAGATTACCCCTACGGCTTGGATAGCAGAAATGGCCATTCCGTGGAAGACACTGCGCTATAAAGAGAACAGTAGTGAAATGCTGATTTCCTTTAACCGCAATATTCGCAGGTATAATGAAGTAACTACTTGGCCTGCCATCCCAAGGGCTTTTTCTCACTTTAGAATGGCTTATGCTGCTGTATTACGAGGCTTGCAACCACCACCGCCAGCGGCAAACCTACAGATCAATCCCTATACCTTGGTAGATGTGGGGCGTACAGAAGAAGGACTTTTGCCAGAAGAAAATATAAATGATGTTAAGGTAGGAGGAGAGCTGAAATGGGCGATCACCCCTAATACGGTGCTGGATGCTACTATCAATACTGATTTTGCCCAGGCAGATGTAGATAGACAGGTTCAGAACCTTACCCGCTTCTCTGTACTCTTTCCAGAAAGGCGTCAGTTTTTCCTTGAGAATGCCAATATTTTCCGCACCAGTTCAGCGAGTTTCATTCAGCCATTTTTCAGCAGGAGAATCGGCATAGATGAGAGAGGAAGCCCCATACCTCTGGATGGTGGCTTACGCTTTACCAGCCAAACCAGCCAGCAAACCTCAGGGGTACTCGCCATGCGTCAAAGAGCCACTGCCAACACACCTGCTTCTTACTTTGGGGTGGGCAGATATGTACAAAATTTCTCAGGGCAAAACAGACTAGGAGGCATGGTCACCTGGCGACAAGACGAAGCCTTTGAAAGGGATGGGCAGATGACTGAAAGCAGAACGAATACCACCGCCACTGTAAATGGATTTCTCCGGCCTAAGCAGTCCTTTTCCATGGAGGGTATGCTATCTGCTTCCTCAGATTCTGAAGCGGGTACAGGCCTCGCAGGGCATGGATGGATCTACCAGCAAAAGAACTGGGGTTATCTGGGTGTCATAGGGCAATTTGCTACGCCTGACTATTTGCCGGGTGTAGGTTTCTTGGCATTAGAGGACTATATCTTGCTGAGTCCGGGAGCAGACTTTGATTTTCGGCCTAAGTGGCTCCCTAAGTTTGTGCGGAGCTTTGGACCTGATGGATCAGTAGACATCATCTGGCGGGCATCAGATGGAGCCTTTCAGCAGGCCATAGCCAACTATGCCCCCATAGACCTGGAGTGGCAAACAGGAGGAGAGTTTGAAGTGCGCATCACCCAGGAATGGCAAAGACTTGATGAAGCCTTTGAACCACTAGGGGTAACGATAGCCCCAGATAACTACCAGTTCAATAGGGCTGACTTTGGCCTTGCTTCAGATTTTTCGCGCAAACTGGCAGGAGAAATACGTTATGAGATAGGAGATTTTTATGATGGCCAGCTAGACAGATTATATACAGAGGTTCGTATCTCGCCTAATCCCCATATAGAGTTTGCCGGATCTTATAGGCGTAATTGGTTTCGAAACTTAGGAGAGGAGGAAGTAGACCTCAATACGGACTTGATCGTAGCCAGAACCCGTCTTGCCCTCAATCCTAGGGTTCAGCTTATAGGCTCTTACCAGTGGAACAGTGCCAACGAAACGGATATCTGGAACATACGCTTCGCTTGGGAGTACCGTCCCTTATCTTTTATCTATCTCGTTTTTAACAGCAATCAAACAGATGCCCTACTCCCGGAAAATAGATTCTCTTCCCAGGAACTTATTGGCAAGATTACCTTCCTGAAGCAGTTTTAGGATCTATTTAGATCATATCAAGTGATTCAGATTTATTGTCTTTGACGTAATATCATCTCATTTACTTCATATTAGCTTGGGGTTTAAACCCCAAGCTAATATGAGGTAAAGACTGACTAAGGGACAGTAATTAATCTAACCTGCTAAACCCATAGCATTCATTTCCCCTTCTTCCTAATAATAATCCGCCAACGTACTAAGCCTAAACTCCTTAGAGAAATCAGGTACATTCTTCCCGCGAGTGTCATACTCTATCACCCGCTTTTCTCCCGGCAGCATATCAAAGAAGTTATCCGAAAAATGACCGTAGGTGGTGTCGGTCCGAAGCCAGATGTTCTTCGCAAATGTGAGTGCCTCCAGTGTGATTTTGTGTTTGTTCCCTGCCCGTGAGCCGTCTATGAAAAACCGAATCTGAGGCTGTGGCAATATGAGGTTCTTGGGCTTGGTGAGGTAGAATAAGGACCTGCTGACTCGCTTCCCTTCCTGGTATAGACTCGCTTCCAATACGATGCCCGTACGCCTCTCAAAACGGATGATGCTATACACATCTGACTCGAAGAGTAGGGTAGAGGAGGTAGCTGGAATGCTGGTATTCAGGGTGTCAGACCAAAGAGTGTCTCCGTTGAATTTATGGAGGCGTAGTTGGAGCTCTCCTTTCACTTCTTGTTCCAGATCTGAAATTCCTTGAAGGGTAAGTCTACGCTTGTCCAGCTGCCAGCTCAGGAGAATATCCTGATTGGCCTTTCTGGCAGCATAATGGGCCGCCTTCCACAAGCCAAAGTAGTCTACGCTTGACCAGGACATGGTAGGCCAGCAGTCATCTATCTGCCAATACATGGAGCCCATGGTATAGGGCATATTTCTTCTGTGGGCTTCTGTAGCCGTTTTGATGGCTCTGGCCTGTGTCAACTGACTGAAGAAGGTCAGCTCCTCAAAGTTTTTGGGGTTGGGGTAGTAGAGGTTGACATAATAGAGGATCATATCATTCCCGTCAAAGGTCTTGCGAATGTAGGGCATCTTGCTCCGCTGCCTGTGGCGCATGATAGGGTGGTCCATATCCAACGCACTGTCTCCGGCAAAGTAGCGGGAGGTTTTCAGGTCAGGCCAAGCTTGCAAGCCATACTCGCTAATGAAGCGAGGCACATTCTCCTCATAGGTTTCAAAGGGAGCACGCTGAAACCAAACTCTCCAGTCGTGCTCATCTCCTGAGGCGTGGTTAGAGACTTCATTATAAGAAGAAGAGGGACTGGAAGGCCAGTAGGCTCTACTTCCATCGAATTCCTTGATGGTGTTTGGCAGCACATCATAGAATACGTCCTCATAGGCTTTCCAGATAGCTTGCTGAGCGGCTTCATCTAGTTCGTGGGTTTCCTGCCAGTTCCACCTGTACCATCCGCCCAGGTTCTCATTATTGCCACACCAAAGGGCAATAGAAGGATGATTTCTCAAGCGGATGATATTGTCTTTGAATTCGACCCTCACATTCTCCAGAAAGGCAGGATCTCCTGGATACATGGCACAGGCGAACATGAAGTCCTGCCAAACCATAATTCCATATTCATCACAGAGGTCATAGAAAAGGTCGCTTTCATAGACAGCGCCTCCCCATACCCTCAGCATGTTCATGTTCGCATCCACTGCTGATTGCAGTACCCTACGGTAGTCTGCTTCTGTTATGTCAGGGTTCAGGTTGCTAGGCGGGATATAGTTGGCTCCCTTGATGAACATAGGCTTTCCATTTACCTCAAAATGGAAGCCTCTGCCTTCCTCATCTGCTTTCTGAACCAGCTCTATTTGTCTAACGCCTATTCTTTCGGTGTGAGTGGCCAGTTCCCGACTCCCTTTTTTGACCTTTATAGTTACCTCATAGAGACTTTGCTCTCCCTTCCCATTAGGCCACCATAGCTTCGGATCAAGAATTCTAAAGGGAAGTTGGACTTCATTTTCTCCTTCTGTGAGAAGATATTCTTTGGAGAATTCTTGTCCGCCTACACTGATGACTACATCTACTTCGGTGAACTTATGGCTCTTAAGTTTCAGCTCACAAGTATAGGAAGCCTGCTTATCCGTAAGTTCGTTTAGCTTAAAGTGGGGATCTATGATACTCGCCTTATCCCAGGCTTGTAGGGAAACCCTTCTCCAGATGCCGGAGGTAACCAGTCTTGGTCCCCAATCCCATCCGTAATGGTAAGGTGCCTTACGTGTATGCACACTGGTTCTTTTTTCCTGGGGCGCTAACTCATTGGTGGCTGGTATGGGATAGGGCAGTGCATCAAATTTCTTCTGACCTTCTTGTACAGGGGAACGAAAAAGTACTCTGAGAGAGTTAAGTCCTTCTATCAGCTTGTCTTTGCAGAAGATTTCCCATGTCCTGAACATATTCTCAGAGGTGAGAACAGATTCCTCATTCAGGAATACTTCTGCATAAGTGTCCAGTCCTTCAAAGACCAATGTTATTTCTTCCTGCTCAAACCAATCTTCTTCCAAGATAAAAGTAGTTTTATACTCCCAGCTCTTTTCTTCTATCCACTGTACACTATCCTCATTAGTTCCTATCATGTAATCCGGGATCTTCCCATTTCTAAATAAGTCTGCATGGACCGTTCCGGGGACCTCTGCTTCTATCCATATTGTTTCATCAGTAGATTTGAAGGTCCATCCTTCATGCAAGTCCATGTGTTTCATAGCAGGGGGTTGTGAACAGGAAATGATTAGTCCCAGGGAGATAAAAAGAATACATCTGAGGGGTAAAGGGTTTTGCATACTGCTGTGCATATAAGCAAACGGGAAGGC
>JBCDBC010000278.1:0-6558 GCA_039184535.1 Bacteroidota bacterium
AGTCGCCATCATTTACATCAGCTATGGCAATGATGATATGGTAACTTTCACAGGGAGTAACCGGAGAAACCGCCTGCAGGGGAATGGTTAACCCATCAAACATATGGGTAGTACCAGAGTAATTATTCCTGTAAAACTGAGAATTGACGAGATGGTTAACATTGTTTATGGCTACGGGAGTATTTGTGCCGGGAAGTAAAGCTATGTTTTGCGTTCCCACTATGCCGGGACCTGAAATGAAGAAGGCGAATACATCATTAAAAGAAGTACCCACAAACTCCTCATATTCTTCCGAGGCAAATACATAGCTGATGGAAATGGTATCACAAAGAGGGACCAAATCAAACTCAAAAACAATGGCGTCCTGAGTAGCTATTCCCACCAGGTTAGTTAATTCAGGCCAACCGGGAGAGGTCAGATCCGTCTCTGCCTTAAAGCCGTTGGCGGTGAAGATCCCAGGATTTTCCGCCTCCACAACATCGCCCGTAGACAAAATAACACCAGATCCAAGACCAATATTTGATCCGGTTCCGTCAAAACTTCCTATGGCTAAAGAGGTGTCTCCGAAGACTTGAAGATTACTGACAAAAACCCCGTCTCCGAAAAGGCTTTCTATCAGTTGTTGTGCACTTTGGCCTCGGTTGACTTCTAATTGGGCAATGAGTTGAAAGTGAAGCCCAAAGATTAATACGAATATCAATCCTAGATGCCTACCCCAGGCGGTAATGGATAAGGTCGAGCAGGTAAATTTGTACATAAGCTAAGGTCTCTGTTCTTTTTCTTCTCGGTCGAGGGAAGGAGCAATCACAAATGTTTAAAAAATCCCTCTTGCCGGTTTAAGTCAAGCCTTACTTCCTTAGCAATGAGTTAACACTATAAAAAGAATACCTTAACAAAACGAAGCAATACACGCTATCGTATATTTTTATCTTTTTTCAAGAATATGCAGCCTCATAATTTTCAGGAACCTTTACTATCGGTGTTATGAAAGGAAACTCAAGCTAAGCCCTGTATTAGGATGGACCTACGCTAGAAAAGTTACCTACTAGCTGAAATAAAGGGGAAATAGTGAACTACCGATCAGAAAAGGCTTCCTCAGCCAAGGTGAAAAAGTCTCCTTTTTCAGAGGGATGAATATTGAGTAAGCCAGTTCTTACCAGGACCACCAATAATTGGGAGGCTTTCCTACGAGGGATTTTAAGAAGTTTGGCCGTTTCTTCCAGGCTGATCCTGGGCAATTCCTCCAGGGTTTGAAGGAGTTTTTGCTCCCGTTCTCCGAAGAAAAGTTTACCCCCTCTTTTCCTTTGCTGGAACCTAATGACCTGCACCATTTCCTTGCTGGCACTTATGCTCATGTCATTTACACGTACAAAGGCCTGCTTTCTTCCATCAGGTCCAAGGAGAAAATGAGGTTTCTTTTTGCTCTCCTTTACATGGACCACAAGCACTCTTCTAGTGGAATTTATGGGAACTATTTCGAAGCTCAACGGTAAGGCGGGCAGGCAGTGTTGGGAGAAATACTTTTCTAATACAAAAGCTTCCTCATCCGCTATCTTGCTCCCTTCTATTTTTCCATCATCACAAACTCCCACAAAAATCTTCCCCCCCTTTGTGTTAGCAAAGGCGACTGCTTCTCTGGCTATCTTGTCTGGAAATTTTGCTTTCTTTTTGAATTCGACATGGAGGTCTTCTCCCCTTCTTACCCATCTCCTTAGTTCAGTTACATCCATTTTGCTAAGTATGAAAGCGTATGCAGAATAGGCTAAACTCGTAGTTTCCAGTCAAAATAGCAAGCCTCCCTGAACAAGAAGACCTGATTAACTTCTCAATTAATCAGGTCCTCATTTTTTTTAGGAGAATATTGCTAGGCAGGAGCTGTCACTCTGGCCAATCTTTCGTCTCCTTTTGTAAGATATTCTGAGAATAGGGGTCCATCTATATTGGCGCCGCAGCAGATCAGACCTACCTTTTTTTCCATGAGTTTTTCTCTCAATGGGCCCATAGCTCCGGCCAGAGAAGCTGCACCTGCAGGTTCCACAGCCAACTTCAATTCATGAAATTGCAGCGCCAGCGCTTCGCACATATCATCATCAGTAACCCTGACTATTTCATCTACATAATTCTCACTTAAATGATAGGCTAGCGGTAAGGTCATAGGAGGGGCTAAACTCCCTGCTATGGTTTGGGTCTTAGGTAAGGTAAGCGCCTCTCCCTTGTGGATACTTTGGTACATCACATCAGCTCCAGTAGGTTCCACTCCATATACCTTGATTTCAGGTTTCATGAGTTTCATGGCCAGGGCTACTCCTCCTATTAATCCTCCTCCCCCCACAGGGATAACCACAGCATCCAAATCTGGTACCTGTGTTAGCCACTCATATCCTAGAGTAGCTGTCCCTAATATCACGGATCTTCCCTCAAAAGGATGAATGAATACACGTCCCTCTTCTTTAGAGATCCTGTCTACCTCCTTAAAAGCAGCCGCTGTATCTTCTTCAAGTACTACTTCTGCCCCCAGGCTTTCACATCTCTGAATCCGAACAGGGCTGGCTTTTTTAGGCATGACTACCTTAGCATGTACGCCTAGTAAATGGGAAGCCAGAGAAACTGCAATGGCATGGTTTCCGGCACTCACAGCCGTAACCCCTCTCTGTTTCTCTTCCTCAGACAGGAGTCTGATAGAGTTGTAGGCTCCACGTATCTTGAAACTTCCTCCTCTTTGAAGGAGTTCCAGCTTAAATAATACCTCTGTGTTTTCGCCCATGGTGGGTTTCCTTCTCCCTCCTACCCAAGGTACCACAGGGGTATGTATCATCTCATTTCGGAGGATTTCCCAGCTTTCTTGAATTTCAGCTAGTCCAGGTAATTTGAAGTCCATAGTAGCAGCGTATTAGTTAGTACACTAATTTTAAAAATAATTGGAAAATATCCTCACTATTTTTTGCTATTAAATCATTAATTCTGGGAATTTCATATGCCAGGCCATCCTTCTACCTCAGCAAATTGGGTGTAATACACCTTAGGCAGCTGGATAAGCTGCGGATTTTTCGCAGGATCCAGCCAGCCTATGAGTTCTCTAAGAAAAGCTTTGTCCATGGCTGTGCAACCCAGCGTACCATGCTCTGCATCACGCCAAACGTGAAGAAAAATACAGGAACCGCCCCCCGCTTCAGATTCAGGATAGTTATGCGCTACCATTAGGCCCCACTCATAAAGATCATCCCTACGCAGCATCCTGTCAGAACTATCCCAGTCCATATCGGCCACGGTATCCGGGACCACCTGGTTATAATAGGCAGATGTTATGTCCTCAATACACTGGATATAGTTGGAGACATGCACATACTCCAGCTTGGTATAGTCCTCCCCTTCTGCATAACCAAAAGCAAAAGGGAGATCAAACACACCAGCCGGGGACCTTTTATCCCCTTCCACCTTTTGAGGGCCGTCCAGCCCCTGAAACCTTGCTTGATCCTCTCCTCTCCCCCAGGCAAGACCTGCTCCACCTACCACTACCGGAATGGTTTTTTTCACCTGCTTCCAGTTTCCAGGACTTCCTTCAAACATACTTAGCTCGGCTGAAAGCGTATTCCAGCCATCCGTAGTGACAACGAGTATCTGTTGCATGTCCTCCTTAGGTTCTTCTACTGAGACAGATTCGGAAGGGGGCTGGGTAACAGATTGTGTACAGCCTATTAAGAATAGGATGAGGTATAACAGGTTGAGTCGCATATGACAATATACTAAGGTAGCGCCAATTGGATGCTGTTATCTCCCTTACGATATTCGCTGGTCAATATTTTGAATATGAAACTCCCTTCTTCTCTTAAGTCAGGTGATATTGTGGTGGTAGGTTTCCCCTTTGATGCACATTCTTCTTTCATGAGAGGAGCGGCTGAGGGACCAGAAGCCCTGATAGCAGCTTACCACTCTCCCTCAGCTAATTTATATACAGAGAAAGGGCTTGATCTGGGACAAGTGGAAGGGCTTCACTTCTTGGGAAATGCAGAACTGGGAGGCGATTACTGGGAGATAGAAAAAACCATAGACCTATTACTTTCTCATGATGTAAGGGTATTCTCACTAGGGGGAGATCATTCTATCACCTACCCCATCATCAAAGCTTATGCTAAAAAGTACCCCGATTTACACATCCTCCAAACTGATGCACATGGGGACTTATATCCTGATTTTGAAGGAGATCCTTATTCGCATGCATGCCCATTTGCCAGAATTATGGAAGATGGTTTATGTAAACGTCTCCTACAGGTAGGCGTAAGAAGCCTATCTACTATCCAAAGAGAAATGGCTGCCAAGCATGAGGTAGAAATCATAGAAATGAAAGACTGGGAGCAACGAAAAGACTCACTCCTTGTAAATCTGTCTCATCCTTTATACCTATCTCTGGACCTGGATGTGCTGGACCCAGCTTTTGCTCCGGGTGTTTCCCATCATGAACCAGGAGGTATGCAGACCAGGGAGCTTATCTCTATTATTCAGAACCTGCCTATGCCGTTAATAGGTGCGGATATAGTAGAGCTGAATCCTTCAAGAGACTTACAAGGAGTAACCGCCATGGTAGCTGCCAAACTATTGAGAGAAATTCTTCACAATATGTTATCCTAGTTTACAGGCTGATTACCAACTGATTAGTAGAACCTCCTAAACTTTCTCTGAGAAAAAATCATTTCTCCAGCTAAATTTTTTCTACCCAGTGTTTAAATCTTCTCTTTTTCTGCACTCTGAGGCAAATATGTAAACCTGAAACGCCTGTAAGCCGAACAGATTTACGCTGGCAAGAGAAGACGCGTCATGGATTCTCAGCCACTCCTACTTCTCCCCCACCTTAGTTAAACCAATTAATGATCTGGTAGAAGATCTGGTATGTCCAGCATTCTACCTCATTCAAAACGCTAATCGAATCATGAACAATTTACACTATGGTCTTTGGGCCAAGGTGAGGGCATTCACATGCTTATTGATTATGCTTTCTCTCTCTAAAGCATACGCACAAAAACCAACCCCAGGAGGTAATGCGTATTTCACTTCTGCCCCCATAATTTATGTAAACATAGCAGCCACAGGAGCTAACACCGGTACTTCCTGGGCTAACGCATTTACAGACTTACAGTTAGCCTTAAAAGAAGCCAGAAGCACTGAAGGCCCCGACCAGATATGGGTAGCCAAGGGAACTTATAAACCCACTAACGGGACTAATAGAAAGGCTTCATTTACTATTCCAGATAAAACAGCCCTTTTTGGCGGCTTCATTGGAAATGAAAAAAGCCTCAATCAGAGAGACTGGAAAGCTAATGAAACCATTCTCAACGGGAATATTGGCCAGAGAGATAATTCAGATAATTCTTTTCATGTAGTTTCGGCCTTTGATCTGATCACTGGCGCCTGGATAGACGGCTTCTCTGTCAGAAATGGATATGCAGATGGATCTTCTAACAACAGACTAGGTGCAGGATTACTTATCCTTCCCACTGAGCGTCCTAATACAAACCGTATGAGGATAGCCAACTGTTTGTTTAACGCAAATATCACTCCCAATGGATCAGGGGGTGCTATTTATGGTGCTAACCTCTTTTCAGAAATCCTGGATTGTACTTTCAGGGAAAATGCTGCAGGAAGGGACGGAGGAGCTATTATGCTGAGTCCTGGAACTGGAGAAAGCAGAATCTCTCGCTCTTACTTTACAGAGAATAATGCTATCAAGGAAGATGGAGGAGCTGTGGCTGCATTTGCCGATCTCGTAGAAATTGATAATTCAGTCTTTCTTAGGAATACAGCACAGAGAGGGGGAGGTATCTATGTAGGAACAAATGGAGCCCTTGACATGGCTAATGCTACCTTCGTCAACAATAGAACAGGTGCAGATACCGGTTCCTCTCTCCACAATAGAGGAAAAGCCAGAGTAGTCAGTAGCATATTCTTTAAAGACAGACAGTTCCCCATCTTATCTGAGGGACAGATTAGCGTTACCTACTCCAATGTACATGGTGGATTCCCAGGGACAGGAAATATTGATGCAGATCCTCTCTACCATAATCCATCTGCAGGTGATTTTAGCTTGACTACAGGAAGTCCTTCCATTAACACAGGAAGTGCTGTTTCCCTCAGTGGTTCTTTTGATATTCTTGGCAATGCAAGAATAGTAGACGCTGCCATTGATATGGGCGCTTATGAATTCTTAAAGGAAGAAGAGGAATGTAGTGGCGCTAGACTATATGTGAATCTCACTGCTACAGGAGCTAACAACGGTTCCTCATGGGCAAATGCCTTTGTAGACCTACAGGATGCTCTGGCAACAGCAGGTGCATGTGAGGATATACGAGAAATTTGGGTAGCTGAAGGATCATATAAACCTACTGCTTTTGCCAATAGAGCTACTTCTTTCAATCTGGTAAATAATGTAGCTGTGTTTGGTGGTTTTGATGGAACAGAGACCCTCCTTTCCCAAAGAGATTGGGTAACTCATCCGACTATTCTGAGTGGAGATATCCCAGGGGCTAATTCCTACCGTGTGGTTTTGGGAAGTAATCTATCTAGCAA
>JBCDBC010000279.1:0-6552 GCA_039184535.1 Bacteroidota bacterium
AGCGTGATTTGCGGGTATCTACTCATCATAGATTTAACCTGAAAATCAGGTCGAAAGTATCGACCTGACTCTGACTACATTAGTACAAGTTTACTAACTGTCATTTGCACGTGATCCTTCATATTTTCTCAAACCATAGGTTCCGGATGCCTGTATGTTTCAGCCTAAAACCTGTAATCTTTGCGGTAGCATCCCTGGTAAATTCTATACTCCTCATAAACCATTGATCACCAGAAAAGGTATTTGCGTCAATTGGCTGAAATGAGATAGGGATCCTGTTAGCTGTATTTGTGGTAAGCCTATCTCCTTCTGCTTTCAGCTGCAACCCTATCCCATATTCTTCATTCCAATACGTTCCTGCATACTCCCTTTCCAATTCCTCCTCAGTCAAACTTAAGGACTCATACTTTCTGAAAGGAATAGGATCTGCTTCTCCTATGGTATAAGTCATTTCACTTCCCTTTTCAGAATGGAAGAATTGAATGTAAATCTTGTCATCCCAGGGTGTCTTCATCTGGAAGTAGTTTTCTCCCAAGGGTATTAGTGGAGAGCTATTCTCAGGGGAGCGAATATACCTTAGCGTATCATTCACGACAGCAATCTCTCTGGATAATTCTCCTAAGGCATCCCAGTAGAATCCTTCATGAATAGCAAGTTGCTCTGTGGACAGGCTTACGATATCCAGCTGACTGTAATCTGTGGTAGCAGGTTCAGGAAACTTCTCTTCCAAAAGGATATAAGCAGTTTCCATAGATAGATAGCCATTATAGGGAGTCCCGTCATTACTCAACACTAAGCCTGTAAAGCCTTGTTCTGGAAAGGAGAAAACCGAAGCAGCAAATCCAGCTCTATTGCTTGTGATGTAGCGTTCAGGCATCCCTCTTTCAGCATTTATATATCGCTGGCCAAGGGTGAGCCTGCCTTCAGGCATATTGTATTCTCTCCCGGAAGGTAGCTGAATCACTTCACTTAGCCTCTCTATAGTTTCTTTTTTTGGGCCTTTAGCTTCCAGTACAAAAGTCTCCCACTTAATCATGTCTTCCAGCGTGGAGTATACATTGCCACGTCCGTAGGACAGGTCCCCCACATGCGCCTCTGTTAAAGCTTCACCTTCCACTAAATAAGACTGAGCCAAATTCTCCTGAGTCCATGTCCGAGTACTCACAAAATGGGTATTCTCCATACCTAGGGGTACATACACTCGCTCTTTCAGGTAGTCCGCGATAGGCTGTCCGCTTACCTCCTCCATAACCTCGACTAGTAAGGCTATGTTGGTAGGAGAATAAGCAAAGTCCGTCCCTGGTGAGAAACTCAATTTTGATTGCTGGCCTATCATCTCCAGTAGATCTTCCTGAGTTATATAGGCCATAGGCTTCCATCCCAGCAAAGTCTTCAGTACCCTATGATCATATAATCCACTGGCATGCATTAGCAGATGTTCCAGTCGGACTTCCACCTCAAATCGACTGAAGGCTGGTAGATAAGTACTGAGCTTATCTGTTAGGGATACTTTTCCTTCTTCCTCTAAGAGAAAGAATCCATACACCAGTTGTTGGTGAGATAAGGTGCCTATGTTGAAAAGGGTTTGAGCACTTATGGGCATTTCTGAGAGTTTTCTCTCCTTCCCAAAGGTTCTCTTATAAACCACCTTTCCATCATGTAACACAAAGGAGGCATAGCCAGGTCTATCGGGGTCATCCCATTCTTCGTAGAAAGCATCTATTTGTTCTCTAATTTCGGGCTCCAGTTCGGAGACCACGGTTTGTGCCCAACTAAGGGGGGGACTAAATAGGAACGCAACCAAACTCAACACGCAAAGGGTTCTGCTCATCACCATTGTTTTGAGCAAGAGTAGCTATAAACTTGGGAAAAAGGGTCTTAGGACATATAAAAGGAGTCCGAAAACATAATTCTGGAATGGAGCTAAGAAATTAGTAAGCCTTCCTTATACTTCATGGGGGTGGTCCCGGTATGCTTTTTAAAAGCGGCGTAAAAAGTGGATTTGGAGTTAAAGCCGCAGTCATATCCTATGGCCTCAAAGGAGAAGGGAGATTCTGCTGCAAGCATTCGCTTGGCTTCTTCTACCCTATATCCATTGACAAAATCCCTGAAACTGCTTCCCATATACTCATTCACATATTGAGAGAGCTGAGCAGGCATTACATTAAGCCTCTTCGCCAATCCGGCTAAACTGAGATTGGGGTCCTTGTAGATTTCTTCCTCTTCCATTAAGTTTTTCAAAGAGGATGCGAGAGCAGATTCTACCTCTTCAGAAATCTTACGCTGGCCATATTTGGGTGGATGAAGGAGGAGTAAGTGAGTCCGTTTTTTGGTAAAAAGTAAAAGAAGAACGAGTAGATAAAAGAGAAAAGAAAAACAAAGTGCGCCCGCTATATAGGAGGTATAGTTTCCCGTGATAAAAGCCAAACATATGAAGGTATTTCCTCCCAGTACACTCAGTAGCCACAACCTAAATGAATGGGTTTGTTTATTCTCAAGTAAATAGCTGTTTCTTACATACACCCACCAAGCGCCTGCAACATACAAAAACCATTGCCCATAAATCAGGTAGATAAAGACCTCTGACCAGAGGACTGGATACTCACTTCTTGGATAGAGAAGGAACAGTCCTAAAGCCAGTGGAACCAGGATAGACACTTGAAGAAAAGCCTCTTTTTTGAGGTTTTCTTCTACCTCCAAAGCAGCCTTCAAATAGAAATACAAAAAGGGCCCTATAAAGCAGCAAGCGAACAAACCTAGCTGTACGTAGATAAGGGCCAGGTCATCATGGAAATAAAAAAAGACAGACTTCCCTACTCGGACGCTGACTGCCAGGAGGAGAGCGCCAAGAAATAAGTGGGAGGGATGCTTAGGCCTAGCAAAAAACAAAAAGTAAGCTCCTATGAGCAGCCCGTTAAAGGCACCCAGTGCACTGAAGAAAAACAGAAGCTCATTTTGAATCGCCATGTATGCCTACTAGAAAAGGACCCATGAATAAAGGAAATAAGCGAAAATTTTTTAGCCTACTTCCCTCATTCATAGCCAAATATACTCAGATCTGTCATCATTCCATTGGGGAAATTTTTCGATGCTAGCCATTGAGTGGGAACTGGCTACAGGGGAAAAGAAACCAAAACTATCCAGGTTCACCCCACCTATTTGCCTAAGCAGAAAGTCGTACACATTCCCTTACAAAACCCTACTTCCTTCCCGCAGGGATAAAATACTGAAAACCGATCGTAAATGTGTTGAAGTCAAAGCTTGCGCCAAAAGTATTTTCCACATTTCTTGGCTCATCTCCACTTCCGCCATCTTCCTGTAGGGTCTCTTGTATCCTATTATAGAAAAGCTGTCCAATTCCTGCATTCAAAGCCCATTTTTCAGAAAAGAAGTAGGTTAAGCCTGGCGAAATATTAAGTCGCACTACAAACAGATTAGACTCAATTTCCCGATCATTTTCAAAATCATTTCTCCCTATACCAGCTAATAAGTTAAAAGTAGTCGTAAAATATAGCTTATCCGTGAGCTCCGTGTATTTAATCAGATAGGGATTTAGCAGAACCAGATTACTTGTTTGAGAGGATTGAACCTCTACAAAGAGGGGATCTGTAAACTTCTGCTCAAAGGCGGCATATTCATAAGATAAGCCTACCCCTAATAAGGTATTCTCATTTAGGAACCATCCTATCTGTGGCCTAACAGCCAAGCTGTAAGACTCAAATTCTTGGGAAATGAAAGGGCTAAAGCCGGCTGAGAACTCTACATTATCATTCAGGCCACTAAAGCCAATTCCTCCTCCTATGAGCATAGTTCCTTTTTCTGCTTGTGCCATAAGAGAGGTCATTAGGGATAACATTGTGAAAGTAGTCAATAGGTACTTCATCGCGTTTGTAGGTTAAAAGGGGTTAATGAAGGACAGTTAAACTCTTGAAGTGATGGTTAGCTGTGCAAGAGTAGACTACTTAGGTAATAAAAAGACAGGGGATCAGAGAGAGGGTTGTCATTAGATCTAGGAAAACCTTTCCCTCTCTTATAAAAGAATAAACATCTTCCCTGAAAGGTTGGCTAAAGAGAAATCAAATTCTGGATTAGCAGCTTAGGCTTCGGTTCTCTTGCAGAGAGTCTATTTCCCTATACTTAATGTGAGGATAATGGAGAAAACAAGATCCTCAATAACTCCATAACTTCAGCCCTACAAAGCCTATTTCCCATAGGTAGGTAACCATAACCAAACAGGAGAGAAGGGCCAATGAATAGCCAATAGTCCTGGATAGCTTACCTTTTAGTATGCGCCTCCAATTCACTAAAGCTGCCAATGTGAAAAGAATCATGAGGAAGGGGGAAATAAAGAATAAGCCTGAATTCAGGTCCAATTCTCCTGCGTGCCGTAGATCTCCCATGACATTGGCGAAAGTCAAAAAGAGTAATCCAAAAGACAAGCATGCGCCTAAAAGGAGGTAATGAATAAGTGGATATTTTTTTCTACCCCTGATTAATCGTACTAAGGATGAGATCACTCCATATGCTCCAAATGAGACAATCCCTAAAATGGAAAATAGCACCCCAAAGAATGTTACTAACCTAAGCGTTCGGGAAGATTGAAGCCAGTAACTTTCGTTCATCCACCATGCAGGGTGCCCTTCCTCAGTATCAAACATCAGGGCCGAGGGAACTCCCTCATTATTTTTATAGAACAGCCCATCTCCTGCATGACGAAGCGTATCCCGGGCCTTACCAAGTATACTTCGGGTAAGCACATAATCCTTCTGGACATCCAGGCTTATTCCGGCAAACATCTTATCAGTGAATGAAAGAAGTTGATTTCTGGGACTATGATACTCGTAGAAGCCTTGTAGACTTTCTGCCATGCTTTCAGGAATTTCAACTATATCCCTTTCTGGAGTAGGTTCTTCTCCCAGTACGAAGTCGAGAATTTCTTGGGCCATAGCTGTGGCATTCCCTTCTCTATTTATAGAAACCGCTACCCCCAGATTAGCCTCCCTGGAATACAAATAGCGGGAAGAGAACCCGTCAATCCCTCCATCATGTCCAAGGAATAAATACCCATTCTTCCATACTGAGAATACTCCTAGTCCATATCCATAAGGGAGTCCCTGTTGAGCTGCTATATTGGTTTGAGGCTGTTCAATTCTATCATAAATATTCTGAGGCAGCTTGAGCGTATTCAATTTGCTGGTATCCCTATGGAGGACGAACTGTAGGTACTTACTCATGTCCTCAGCATTGGAGCAAAATTCTCCTGCCGGTCCTCCCTGAATTTGGGTAAAAGGAACAGGATTAAGCGTATTCCCTGTTCGTCTATACCCTTGAGCAAAGGGAAGCTGTGCGGGTTTGCTGAAGTAGTATCCTGAAGATGTCATCCCCAGGGGTTTCAGAATAGCAGATGCAATGTATTCTCCATAAGATCTACCAGAGAGTTTTTCTATTAAATGGCCCAGCATGACATATCCTGGATTAGAGTAGGCTTTGCGCGTTCCAGGCTTCCACCTACACACATAAGAGTTCTTGTGAGAATGAACCATATCTATGGCAGGAGGAACTATCAAATCTACTTTGTTATAGAGGGCATGCAGATGAAAGTCATCAAATCCTGCCGTATGCTCCTGCAAGTGGGCAATGGTGACTGGCGTTTCAGCTTCCCAGTAGTTTACAATGGGTAAGTCAGGATCTATTTGTTTCACGGGTGTGCTTAGGGGGAGTCTTTTTTCTTCCAAGAGAGAAAGCATCGCCAAGGCGGTAAAAGACTTGGAAATGGAGCCCAGTCGAAAAACATGCTTTGCGGAGGCTGGCTCTCCTTCTTCTACATTAGCCAGTCCAAGTCCCCCCGAAAAAAGGACTGTGTCTGAACTTACTACACTCACCATGGCAGCTGGGATATGATTCCGGTCCATGTAGGCAGTAAGAGAATCAGTTAAACCTGATAGATGATTTTGGCCAAGGACCCAGGTAACACTTATCAGGCAGATAAGCCATAAGCTGAATCCCTGCTTATAGGTGTGTGCTGTGCAGGAGGTCATACAATGTCTTCTTTCCTTAGAGACCTCGAAAGGAGGAAACTGAATGCATCAGGGGGCATAAGGGAAGACAGGAACCTGAATTATAGTGGGCTACAATGTTTTAGAAGTAGCCTTCTGTAGCTTTAAATAATGAGTAAAGTACTAGCTGCAGCATCACTCATAAGAAGGATTTACCCATGAGTTAAACCACAGGATATGCGTACAATTCTCACATTCATACAGAACGAATTCCTTGTTTAAGAAGGTCACAGTATGATAAAGGAAGTCATTGCTTCTCCCAATCTTCTTGTAGAATAAATCATGCTTACAAACTGGACAGCTTAATGCGTGTCCTTTGACGCTTACCTACTCTGCTTTCTGAGTCATTGAAACTTTTCTTTATCTGTGAGAATAGATTTCCGCTAAGGTATGATTGTAACCACCCCTCCATCAATAAGTAGCTGTTCCGGGGTTTTATGTTTGAAAAAAGCCATTCTTTTGAAGGATATTCATTGACAATCATAATTTATTGAAT
>JBCDBC010000280.1:0-6545 GCA_039184535.1 Bacteroidota bacterium
CGTCAATACATTAGAGGGAATTCCTACTTGAAAATATCATTAGCAACTTTCCTAAGCTGCTCTAAGGCGAGACGTCTGTGGGTTGATGTAACAATAATGTTGAATTTCATTGTCACATAAGATTCAGATTTATGATTCTCAATTTGAAGAAGTGATTTATTAGGCAGGAAAAGATGAGCATTAATAAGGCATCTGGTTCAGGTAGGGAGCAAGTCATAAATCATTGTGGTATGCTGGCTATTTTCTTTGCTATCAGAGGCAGCTTCTAACTCATAGAAAATCCTATTGTATGGTTCTTCGCTTACCACAATTCACTAAAAACCATTGACCCTATTTATTCTCATGTTAAGTACAATTGCTAAGCACCCCCCTATTTTGCAGGAAAGAATATTGGGTGAAGTCCTAATTTGGGATTACACCAGTTTTGATTTCATTTTTTCTCTTCTTGAAATAAGGTAGAGACAAAATAGGCTAATACTGCCCCAAAAATACCTTCTGTAGTATTTACTTTGCCCAGAAGCTTAACCATATCAGCTTCCTGTGTAGCAAAATGCCGGATGGCTAGCCACATAGAAAGGAAATAGGCGATTAAGGTGAAGTAAACCAGGAGTTGATTTTTCAGGTTAATCTTTTTCTCAGGGATTCTCTCAACTTGATTAGTTTTATCCCATAAGTGCTTTGCCATCAGCAAAAAAGAGGCAGTGAATACGGGTAGTAAAATCCCAAAAAGAGAACTACTCTGTTCACTGGTAAAGGCTCCTATCTCATCTATGTAAATGAGGAGAATCCCTTTTGTAAGTACGATCCCAATAAAAACTATCCACTTAAATCGGGTCTCAGAAATACCTTTAGGGGCTAAGCCAGGAAGGTCTTCGTTTTCCTCTTTATCAGGAGAAATATTATCTGGCAAATCATTGATGAGAGCTAAGAGGTCTCCTACCAGATTATTTTTTTGTTGCCTGATTTCCTTATCAGCCGCTTGTTCTGTCCTTTCATCTGTCTTTAATTCTGCCCAGCGAGAAGAAAGAATGATTGCCTCAGCATGCTGACCTGAATCTTCAGGCAAGGAGGATAGTAAACTAGAGAATACTTCATCCAGTCCATCCTCTACCAATAGGGCTTTTAGGTCAGATTTCAGACTCATAGGATTACTTTAGGTAGCGGGCCAGATCAGAAGCAAAGTTATCCGAGAATTCTTCAATATAGGATTCAAAGCGAGGTTCTTTTTCCATTTCCTGATAAGCCCCCCGGCTTACCTCCCGGAAATAACCTGACCCAAACTTCCCATCTATGAGAATATGAAGGGTAGCCTGAGAGGCCCCTTGCTCTTTGATGCTAAAGGTAAACTCCAGCATTTCTCTCACACTGTTATCACAGGAAAAACCCAAAGAGTTGAGAATAGAACAGATAGAACCACTGGTATTATCTTTGAGTACCACCCTGCAAAGATCAACTACCCTAAATCTTAGCTCTTTATTGTTCACGATAGGCTCAAACTTAGGCGTCCTACTTTCACAAGTTTTTTGGGTGTATTTGGCCTTGGCGTAGGATTCTATTTTATTGAAAAGTTCTTCCCTGCTTCTTATACCTACCGATTCTCCTTGTTGCCCAGCTTGTGGCTTAATATAAGAGACAGGAATGTTAATTTCTTCTATCTGGGCCTTTGGATCACTACTTTCTACCAGTACCTTTTGTTGATCAACATCAAAGTAAATTCCTCTAAAGAATAAGGGTTCTTTTCTGAGGTCATAGGTATCATACAGCTGTACATTAGCAGCTCCCTGCCTGAGTTCCATGAAGAAGACCATTTTATAAAATAGCTGCTCCTCTAAGCTAAGACCATTGTCTTTTTCTGCTAGCGCCTTCAGTTTATCCCAGGTTCTGACTATCGAGTCTGTATCCTGAAAAGGAAATTCTAGGTAAAGGGCAACGTCATTTTCCTGTATATCCAGTTCTCTTACATTAAGATATTTCCCCAGACCTCTACCATCTAGCCAACTCTGATAAGCATCAGCCTGACGGTGAAAAAAAGCGGCTTCTTCCTTCAGACCTTGGGCATTCATAATGGAGAAAGATCCCAGACATATACACAATAGCAAAAGGCGACTCATGATGGATTGAAATATAAATTAAAACGACTTATCCTACATTAGCTATCATCGAAAATAGATAATTTATCTTAAGATTTTGCGGGGACGGAAAAATTAGGCCAAGTAGCTTAGGAACTCTGATTAGATGCTGGGCAGCCCTTGGCGATTAAAATCACCCCTACACATTTTTACCATATATATGTCATCCACTTCCCATATATATGCCCTACAAAAACGCATAAATTAGCACTGAAAGGCCGTTTTTAGAAGGATACCCCCTATATCGACTAATCATTCAATAATGCGTCCTGGTATACTAAAAGGATAAAAGGACAGAAAGATCAAAGTCTATAGAGTCCTGGCTGGGCGAAAACCGAGGCTGAAGTACCTACTCGAAGGACTGCTGCTGAGGCGATCCGCAACCCGCAAGCGAGAGGGGTCGTTGCCCCAACCGCCCCCGCGGAAAACACGGTTGGTGCCGCTAGGATGACCCTGCGGATTTAGTTTGGGACTGCTGGCATAATACTTACCCCCATACCAGTCAGAACACCACTCCCAAAGGGAACCTGTCATATCATATAAGCCTAGCTCATTGGCCCCAAACTGCGCCACTGGTGATAAGCCTGTATACCCATCATCATAGCTTTCCCAGATATTGGTAGAGTTGATTCTCTTAAATGACTCATCTCTCAAATTCCCTCCTTTGTATGTAGTTGGATTTCCATCTCCCCAGCTATACTTGCTATGCTTGGCAGCATTCCCTGCCGCATACTCCCATTCTGCCTCCGTAGGAAGCCTATAATCAGATCCTAACCATTTACAGTAGGCTACTGATCCATACCAGCTCACATAATTCACCGGATAGCTTTCTTTACCTTCATCCACTACCCAGGTACCCCGGCTATTCTTTTTGATGTAAGGCTTGGCATACCCTGAAACACCTGAACCCTCAGTATTGTACCAGTTTACCCCTCCCTCTTCTTGATTTCCTTTCGCATTCAGAAAAGCAGCAAACTGCGCATTCGTAACCTCTGTTTCTGCCAAGTAAAAATCATTAACCGTAACAGAGTGAATCGGCTTTTCATTTGACCGCTCATTAGAGCCCATACTAAAGGTGCCACCTTTAATGAAGATCATACGAGGGGCATTAGGGAGGTCAAGTATCTTTTTAGTAGGAGATGAGCTGGGAACATTAGTTCCAGGACTAGAAACCCTTAAAGGTATATCACTGGAGCTACTCCCTGCAAATGGGCCCACAAATACGAACCCACCATCTTCATGCCCTTCCAATTCTCCTTTATGAGGGAGTGGCCTTACTCTTTCCATTTTGCTTTCTATGTCTGAGAAAAGAACCATTCCATCTCCACCATTTATATAAGCGCTTCTTAAAGCCTTTAGAATAGCAGAAGCAAAAGGAGAATGCTCCTTCCCATCGGGAGTTCTCTCTTTCCCCCCAGAAGTAAGCAATAGTCGAGTGGTATTCCGTAACTGAATGTCAATTACAGGTTGACGTTCATCATAAGTGGCAGGTTTAGGACGATTAAGGGTTTTTCCTCTGAGAGCTATTTCCCTATCAATGGTCCCTGAATAACATGCATCTATAGCCAGGAGAATATGTTTACATGGTATTTTAGCTACGGTTTGGCCAACAATATTTAATCCCAGGTGGCTATCATTGTAAGTATCATTAAATTTTCCTTCCCTAGGAACAAAGTACCCCTGGTTGGCTCCCTCATCAAAGTCCCCATGCCCTGAGATAAACACAAAAAGCTGTGCATCAGAATCAAATCTCCTGTTTTGCCAAGAACGCAGGATAGTACGAATCTTGTTTTTTGTAGGATTTGAATATACCCTGGTTTCAAATCCGTACATTTCCCTTAACTCTTTGGCGATAGCTTCAGCATCACGGATGGGATTTTTTAGGTCAGGCCAGCCTGGGTCAACATAATTATCTACCGCAAAAAAGAGGGCATAGTCTTTCCCCTGACGGGTAGGTTGAAAAGTACCAGAGGTAAATAACATACCTGTCAAGACCAGGCATAAAAGGCTAGAAAGCTTCATGGGCTGAGAATGTATGATACACCAAGATAAAGAAAAATGCCCTACTCTATAATCGCAAGTAAAAGAGATATCCTTAAGTAGATAGACAATATTACTGTAAAGGCCGTGCAAAGTGTCTCTACCATATATAGCACCCACTTCCCATATAGATACGACCTGCCAAAACGCATAAATTAGCACTGAAAGGACGTTTTTAGAAAAAGACCCCCTATATATATGCAAATTCACTAATCATTCAATAATGAGTCCTGGTATACTAAAAGGATAAAAGGGCAGAAAGATCAAAGTCTATAGAGTCCTGGCAGGGCGGAAACCGAGGTAGTAGCCCCTGAAAGAGGGACTGAGGCCGTAGCGATCCGCAACCCGCAAGCTAGAGGGGATGTCGTCCCAACCGCCCCCGCGGATAACACGGAAAGAGCCGCTAGTTGGACCCTGCGGATTTAGCTTGGGACTACTCGCATAATAATCACCCTCATACCAGTCAGAACACCACTCCCAAAGGGAACCTGTCATATCATATAAGCCTAGCTCATTGGCCCCAAACTGTGCCACTGGAGAAAGTCCCACATATCCATCATTATAGCCTTCCCAGATTGGCCAATCACTAAATTGTTTCTTAGTAGATTCATCCGCTATATTTCCTCCTGCAAATATAGTTGGCTTACTATTACCCCAGCTATATTTATTATGCTTAAGGCCATTCCCAGCCGCATACTCCCATTCTGCCTCTGTAGGTAATCGGTAGTTAGATCCTAGCCATTTACAATAGGCTAGTGCACCGAACCAGCTTACATAATTCACTGGATAGTCCTCTTTCCCAATATCTACCTCCCACACTCCATTAAAATTCTTTTTAATACTTGATTTGGCGTAACCATTATATCCAGGGCCATTCGGTTCATACCATTTAATCCCGCCCTCTTCCTGGTTTCCGTGTGTATTTAGGAATACCGCAAATTGTGCATTTGTAACCTCTGTCTCTGAAAGATAAAAAGCACTTACTGTTACTTCATGTATGGGTTTTTCAATATCAGAGACATTGCTCCCCATCATAAAGGTGCCTCCGTTAATGAAGATCATACGAGGGGCGTTAGGGAGGTCGAGGACTTTGGGGGTTGATGAAACTACGCTTGGAGGTACAACCTGGCTTTCATCCTGCCTCACTCGGCGCATAGGACTTACGAAAACAAATCCCCCTCCCTCATGGCCTATGAGTTTTCCCTGATGGGGTAATGGACTTACCCGTTCCAGCTCTCCTAATATGTCTGTAAACAGTACCATACCATCTCCCTGAATGTAAGCTTCTCTAAGTGTCTTTAATATGGCAGATGAAAATGGAGAATGCTCTTTTCCATCGGGTGTCCTTTCTTTTCCTCCAGAAGTAAGCAATTTCCTTGTCTTATTCCTAAGCTGTAGATCTATGGTTCGCTGTCTTTCATCAAAGGATGGACTCTTGAGCCTACCGCCAGGCTTTCCTTTAAAGGCTATCGCCTCATCTATGGTACCAGAATAACAAGCATCTATGGCCAGGAGAATATGCTTACATGGAATTTTAGTAACTGCATTTCCCAGGGCACTGAGTTCTATATGTGTTTCATTAAAGTCATCTTGGTATTTTCCATTCTTAGGGACAAAATGTCCCTGACTCAGCCCCTCATTAAAGGTCCCATGTCCTGAGACAAACACAAACAGCTGCGCATCTTCAGTAAATCTTTTTTTCTGCCAGCTCAGAATAGTACGTAACATCTGATTCTTGGTAGGATTTCGATAGACTATGGTTTCAAATTCATAGACTTCTTCCAGCTCTTTGGCGATATCCTCAGCATCACGGATGGGATTTTTTAGGTCAGTCCAGCCAGTATCATCATAGTTATTTACCGCAAAAAAGAGGGCATAATCTTTCCCCCGACGGGTAGGTTGAAAAGTACCAGAGGTAAATAACATACCTGCCAAGACCAGGCATAAAAGGCTAGAAAGCTTCATGGGCTGAGAATGTATGATACGCCAAGATAAAGGGCGAAGTCTTGCAATTTTGCGTTCAAAGGGATTAAGGATATAATAATCAAAAGCATAAAATGTAATGACACCATATCCTAGATATTTCTCTTGGACAAAACTCTTTAAATAAAGTGATTTATATTTGCCTTGCTGGACGAAAACCTACATAAGGAGAAAACAAGTCCGGGAATTGGTGACTCCGCTTGGTAATTCTAGCTTGGTGAGTGGGTGTACGCCAATGACTTCCTCTGAAAACTCTATGATTGCCTTCTTGAGAACCCTTAGGATTTTTTCTAGGACTTCCAGAATAATAACTTTTATGATATACATCCAGACACCATTCCGATAGATTGCCTGACAAATCAAATATCTCTAATATGTTTGGTCTGAAGCTGC
>JBCDBC010000281.1:0-6545 GCA_039184535.1 Bacteroidota bacterium
CTAAATTCTATTCCTTTGTGATCACTTTTTACGCGAGAGTAGCTCAGTTGGTAGAGCACAACCTTGCCAAGGTTGGGGTCGCGAGTTCGAATCTCGTCTCTCGCTCCAAAGCTGTCAGGAAACTGGCAGCTTTTTTTGTTTAGGGTATACACATTCTCCCAAAGAGTATTCTACAACTCATGAGAATTAAGAATTGAGTTGACTATTTCATGGAGTTCTTCTGCTGCTTCTCCACTAGTAGGTTGTTTACGAATTCTAGCCAGTTCTCTTAATAAGTTTGAATCCGGCTGAAAATTTGGATTCTCCACTAACAAATATGACAGGCACCAAAATTTCCACATATCATCATGGCTTGAAAAGATATCTACTAGCTCATTTTGAAAGTGATTAACATATGGATATAAAATAGAAGCTACTTTACCTGCTATCGGCCAGTTCATGTCTTGTAGCCATTCCAATAGAGCTTTTATATGGGGTTGTATCTCCTCCCATGAAGCTTCTTCAAGTAAGCTAAGAGCGTCAAAGTCGTCCTTACGAGTGGGAATAAATGGCTTCATTTGATTATAAAAATATAACTCATCATGATCATTAGTAATTCTCCATTGTAACAGAAGCCACGAATACTCAAATGAACACAAATCATTTCGATCGACCAGCCGGAATCATTCGTGGAAATTTGTGGATTCGTGGTGAATGTTTCTGCGATATACATTCAGCTAACGCAAACCCAATTTCTTAAAAGAAACGAGCCATCCCGTACATACAGGATGGCTCATTAAACATATATTCACAAAGTTCCTTACTGAATGTTCCAGTCATATGGCATGAGGGCATAGGTTCCATTCTCAGGAATCCATTTCTTAAGCTTTTCTATGGTCTTCATTTCTTCAGAAATAGGCGTCTGGTTCCAGAAAGCGGAAACGGAAACTTCCATGAGGCCTTCCATGATTTCTTCAAAGGGACTCTTGGGCGTAGGTAGTACTCTCAGGCGATAATCCTCCTCTACTCCAGCGGCCTTGGCAGCTATTTCTATGGCATCATACAGGTCCCCAAACTCATCTACCAATCCAATATCTTTGGCGGTAGTGGCTGACCATACTCTCCCCTGGGCGATTTTATCCACTTCGCCTATATTTTCATATCCTCTACCTTCCTTCACCAGAGTAAGAAAATCGGTATACCCCTTCTCTATGTTTTTCTGTAAGAAAGCGCGTTCCACGTCTGAGATAGGCTTATTAGGATTTCCTATCCCAGAATACTGGTGGGTCTCTACCTCATCAAAGGTGATCCCCAATTTATTATCAAAGAATTTTTCTGAGTTAAAGAACACACTAAAGATCCCTATAGAACCTGTTAGGGTATTTTCTTCTGCCACTATGGTATCACATGCTGAGGCTATATAATAACCTCCTGAGGCAGAAACATCTCCAAATGAAGCGATAACCGGTTTCTTACTTTTCAGCTTTCTCACTTCCTCAAGCATGACATCAGAAGCTAATACACTTCCTCCTCCACTGTTAATCCGAAAGACCACCGCCTTTACTTTGTCATCCTTTGCTACCTTCCTCAGCGCTCTGGCAATGGTTTCTGATCCCATCACACCATCACTACTTTTACCTGAGGTAATGCTCCCTTCTGCAAATACAACTGCCACTCGGTTAGAAGAGCTCGCTCTTGGAGCAGGTGTACGCATATACTTTTTCAAAGAAAGGGTAGAGATTTTATCATCAGTCTCTAAATTGAGTCTGTCTCTAATAGCGTCCAGGGCTTTACTTTCATAGCCTACCTCATCTATCAATCCAGCAGCCAAAGCTTTTTCCGCTTCCCCAAAAATGAATAGTTCAGCTATTTCTTCCAGCTTTTCTGTAGTAATTTCACGACTAGCACTTAGGTCTCTCACGTAGACTTTCCACATATCATTTAGGAAGATATCCGTCTGCTCCTTGCTCGCCTCACTCATGTCCTTTCTCAGAAATGGCTCTACTGCAGACTTAAAGGTCCCTACCCTGAAGATTTCCGGCTTGAGTTCCAGCTTGTCTATGGCTCCCTTGAAAAACACCGGATTAGAAGAGTATCCATTAAATTCCATGATCCCTTTAGGAGGCATAAATACACTGTCAGCCACACTTGCTAAGTAGTAGGAGTTCTCAGTAAATACTTCTGAGTAAGCATAAATGAATTTACCTGAATCTTTAAAATCCAGTAAAGCCTTGCGAATACTTCGCATGCTCGCCCAGCCTGTGGGTACGTAAGTCCCTAAATGTAGATAGATTCCCTCCACATTGTCATCTTCAGCAGCCTTTCTGATATAGGTATTGATCTGGTGAAGTCCCATTTTTTGAGAGCTAGCTCCCGGGAGGAAGGACCCAAAGTTAAAATTCACAGGATCTATAGCCGCATTCTCAACTATTGGCGTGGTAAGTTGGAGTTCCAGGACACTGTTGGGATTCACAGCTACTTCCCCACTACTGGAAGAACTTCCTGCAGCAATAATGCCCACCATTAGGATGAGTCCGAGGGTAAAAAGTGCCACAAAAGCGGTGAGTACGGCAACAAAACTTGCCAAGAAAATTTTGAAGAAATTCATATACTTATTCCTTGTTCTATGATACGTATGCTTTTTCCCTAAAATTAGACGGAGAAGATACGAATATATTCTCTTCAAATAGGCGTGAACATATGTATCTCTATGATAGATCGCTCAACTGAGCAATAATATAGACGAGATGATTTTACTGGGGCTGGGGTCTAATATGGGAAAGCGTTCAGAGACCCTAAAGACTGCTTTAGCTGATATGCAAACATATGGAATTCAGGTGGACCTACTTTCTTCCTTCTATGAAACGCCTGCCTGGGGCATCACACGCCAAAACAATTTTGTGAATGCTGTGTGTAGCATATCTTATGAAGGAAATCCAGAAGACTTACTTGATGCCTGCCAAGCTATAGAGAAAAAGTATGGAAGAAAGCGGATCATCAAATGGGGCCCCAGAACCCTGGACATAGACATACTTGAATTTAAAGGCTTACAGATAAAGACAGAACGACTAAGTCTTCCACACCCCTTTTACCTGAAAAGGGCCTTTGTTGTACTCCCCTTACTGGAAATTTTCCCTGATTTCATCCCCACTGGTCAGACTAGCACTATCACAAAACTCTCAGAACAGTTTAGGGACGAAGCTGGTAATATTAGTAAACTACCCTCATGAATTGGGAGACTACATATGCATACATAAGACACCTTAGTCTGGACGTGGTAGCTGGATCTATCTGTTCAGGAGCCATGGTAGTCCATCTGCTTCAGGTAGATATGCCATGGGTATGGTGGGTAAGTCTCCCTGTAGGGGTATGGCTGATTTATACTGCCGACCATTTACTAGATGCTGAGAGACTGGGAGAATCTGCACATACAGATAGACATAGGTTTCATTACAAATTCTCCAAAAGAATTAAGGTCCTTTGGCTCCTCATACTGGGTATCTGCCTGTTTATAATCCCCTGGTACAGCCCTAAGGAGTTATTGGTAGCTGGTCTATTTCTGGTAGGGCTGGTGGGTATTCATCTTCTTCTGGTGAATCTGATAGGGAGCAAGGTGTCTATCTTTTTTCAGAAAGAATTAGGTGTCGGAGTGATATATAGCTTAGGGGTTTGGCTGGGGCCAGTGGTCATACATCAACAATCTCCTGATGCTGGTCTGATGATCATGTCTGCACAGTTCAGTTTCTTAGCCTTCATCAACCTTATTATATTCTCACACTATGACCGCAAGGTAGATGAGCTTGATGGGAGTTCTTCTCTGGTAAGGGCTATCAGCGAAAAAAGGCTTGATCAGCTCATTATAGGATGCAGTATGTTCGTTTCTTTAGCCTCCTTTTTTCAAATAGTCCAGGGGCACAGCCTCAAAATCCAACTGGTTTACCTTCTTATGTTAGGAGTTCTATTGGCCACCTATTTCTTTCCTAACCTATTCGAGAAAAATGAGCGTTTCAGAAGTCTGGGAGATGGCGTATTCATCTTTCCCATCCTCACCCTCTTATAAGCTTACTTACTCACAAATCTTTCTACTCCATCCCAATCTTCTGGCAGGGGGTTCTTAAGGAGATCATCAATTTTCCTGACGTAGTTTATGCTGTTTTGATCTGTAGGGAAGATGCCTAGAACTTTCTGAAAATCTTCTTTGGCTTCCTTGAAATTACGTGAGTAATACGCCTCTACTGCTTTCTCAAAAGTCTCGAGAGATTCTATCTTCTGCTTAGCTATATCTTCCCTATCTCCATCAAAGACATCATAAATGCCCAATACTCCCTTACGCCCTTTGACGATCACATTCCCCAGAAAACGGCAATTTACAGACGCCTTATCATCCATTCCCTTATAGGTATCTTCACTAATGATAATGCGAGAATGATAGTGTTTGGTAAGTCCCTCCATCCTTGAGGCTGTATTTACAGTATCAGAAACCACAGCGGCATCCATCCGCATACTATCCCCTATGATTCCCATCATAAGAGGACCGGTATGAAGTCCAATGCCTACATGAACCGGAATTCTGTTTTTAGCTAGCCTATCTTCATTGTATTTATCCAGGGTCTTCTGAATAGAAATAGCTGTTTGGACAGCATCAGAAGATTTCCTGGGAAAGAGGGCCATAATCCCATCCCCAAAGTACTGATTCACAAAACCATATTTTTTCTTGATGATGGGTCCTACCCTGCCCAGGTATGCATTCAGGAAGTCAAAGTTTTCCTTGGGTGTCATTTGCTCAGAGAGGGTAGTATAGGACCTGATGTCAGAGAAGAAAACGGTAAACTCTTTTTCCACCCCATCACCTAAGCGGGCATCCAAAATGCTCTCATGGCCCAGGGACGTTAGGAATTCTCTGGGGACAAATTTCCCGTAGGCAGTATTGATATGTCTAAGGTTCAGATGGGTCTTAATCCTCGCCAAGAGCTCCTGACGGGAAACAGGTTTAGTCAGATAGTCATTGGCACCATAGGAAAGCCCGTGTACCAGGTCATTCACCTGATTCTTAGCTGTAATCATGATGATGGGCAACTCTGCAGGCAAGTATCGCTCCCTCAGTTTCTGGCACACTTCAAAACCTGACATGCGAGGCATCATCACATCCAGTAGCACCAAATCAAAGGCAGCTTCTCTTTCTATGGCTCTCAGGGCCTCTTCACCATTCATGGCCGTCACCACAAGGAACTGCTCCCTAGATAGGTAATTTTTTAGCACTTGCTGGTTAATGGGTTCGTCATCTACGATAAGTATCCTGAACACCTCCTCGCCGGGATTGAATTCTACACCTTCCCTCTGGGAAATAATAGGAACTGCTGTTTCCACAAGTTTTTCAGGAGCTGTAGAGGGAGGCGGCATAATCTTACTCATCTCCACCTTATTCAGTAGTTCTTCGCTCGCATTGGTCGCCATCTCAGGATTCATATCCTGGTCAGTGGAAATGGGAATGGTGAAAGTAAAGGTAGATCCTTTTCCCTCCTCAGACTGAAGGCTGATTTCTCCTCCGTGAAGTTCTACTAATTGCTTAGTGATGCTCAGCCCTAGTCCTGTTCCTCCAAAGGAACGGGACACAGATCCATCTCCCTGTTCAAATGATAGAAATACCCTGTCCTGACGTTCTTTTGGGATACCTATTCCGGTATCTTCTACAGAAATAGCCAAATGGTTTTTTATATTCTGAGCAGATATTTTAACAGAACCTTTAGTCGTAAACTTGATGGCATTTCCCACCAAGTTAAACAGTATTTGCTGCAAACGATTTTCATCAGCCCAAACTAGGGGAATATCATTGGGGATATCATTCACCAACGCTAATTCTTTCCCATGAAGGGTAGTTTCACTGATTCTTAGCACTACTTCCACCAAGGATCTTATATCCAGTACCTTATTTTGTAATTCTATCTCAAAGTTTTTAAGCTTAGAGAAATCCAGAATGTCATTCACAAGGCTACTAAGCCTTTTCCCTGAGGCCGCCACGAGGGAAAGATTTTCTTTAACGGAATCATTAAGTTCTCCTGCTACCCCATCCAACAGAGATTCACTGATACCGATAATTCCATTTAAAGGGGTACGCAGCTCATGAGAAGTATTTGCGAGGAATTCATCTTTTAACTTATCTGCTTGTCGGAGTTTGTCATTGGCTTCCTCCTGCACTTTCAGGCTATTCGCCAGGGTTTCCGTTTTTTCTTCCTTTAGCAAGTTCACCTTAGCTCCCACACCAAGGGCGAAAAAACTCAATTGGAGAACTATCCCTATCTCAGTACTAAAAAAGAATAACTCTGGATTTCTAGCAAAAGCGGCCCTAGCCACAAATGGACTAATCATGGGTGCCAAAATTCCAATCAAGAAGAAACAGATCGCGATGATAAAAAAGCGAACGGGTTTGTATTTTTTCACCAGAGAAAAACTCCACATAAGGATGAGAATGGAGCCTATCAATATAGAAAGGAATAGCCCCCCAAGGCCTAAAATTACCCAGAAAGTAAACCAACTCGTATTTACCCAATCATCCAGATAAAATTTAG
>JBCDBC010000282.1:0-6513 GCA_039184535.1 Bacteroidota bacterium
ACTATTCACATGCTTTTAGATCAAATACTGCCATTAACGCAGGAGCAGATTAACTATTATCAGGTAAATAAGTACATCAAGATAAAAGATGTGTTTGATGCTCCTACCATTCAATACTTTAATGAAGTAATCTCCCGCAAGGTGGAAGAAATGAATAGGGAAGAACGCAGGATTCAGGAGAGAGACACTTATGGAAAAGCCTTCCTCCAATTATTTAACTTGTGGGTAGAGGATGAAGAGATTAGATCATTTGTGTTCAGTAGAAGATTAGCCTCCATTGCTTCCCAGCTTATGGAGGTTGAAGGGGTACGCATGTACCATGACCAGGCACTCTTTAAGGAGGCTGGAGGAGGCATTACCCCCTGGCATGCAGACCAGTATTATTGGCCTTTGGAAACGGACAAAACCGTCACGGCCTGGATTCCCCTTCAGCCGATTTCCTTAGAAATGGGCCCCTTAGAATTTAGTGCTGGTAGCCATAAGATAGTGGATGGAAGAGACTTGGAGATATCTGATGAAAGTGAGGAGAAAATTCAGAAAAGACTTAGGGTAACAGATTTTAAACATATTGTAGAGCCTTTTGACATGGGGGAAGTGAGCTTCCACTCTGGATGGGTATTTCATCGTGCAGGTGCTAACACCACTGAGCATATGCGAAAGGTGATGACGGTTATCTACATGGATAAGGATATGCGCCTGAAGCAGCCTGAAAATGACGGCCAGCAAAATGACTGGAATACCTGGTGCCCAGGTGCCCAAGTAGGAGAAGTCATAAACTCACCTATAAATCCAGTTCTGTATGAAGCTTAATCCATTCTCACTGTTACTACTTAGCAGCTTCGTTTTCTTCTCTTGTCAAGTAGGAAACTCTGAAGAACAGGAAGACTCATTACCGAATATCATTCTATTGGTAGGAGATGATCAGGGCTATCCCTATTTCGGCTTCATGGGAGCTGACTATGTGCATACTCCCAATATGGATCAGCTGGCAGCCCATGGGACCCTGTTTACAGATGGATATGTATCTGACAATCACTGTCGACCCTCTTTACAAACGCTCATGACGGGTATGCTACCCATAGATTACTATAAGGAAAGTGAAGAGATCTTTCAAAAACTGGTGGAGGAGGAGGGTATCTCCGATGACTCCCTGGTGACATTTAAGCAGCAATTTGATCTCAAAGCTTTAGCTCTTCCGAATTTTGAGACTCTACCGAAAATGCTGGCTGAGAAAGGCTACTTAAGTTTTCAGGGAGGTAAATGGTGGGAATTCACCTATCAGAACGGAGGCTTTACCCATGGCATGACCAAGGGTTGGTCTATGGAAGAGCAGAAGGGAAACTGGTTTCATAATCACATGGGAGGAGATGGGATGGACCTCGCAAGAGTGACTAATCAGCCTGTCTATGATTTTATAGAAGAAGCTGGAGAGAAGCCTTTCTTTATTTGGTTTGCCCCATCCTTGCCGCATTATCCGTTTGATGCGCCAGAGAAATACTACAATCTCTACAAGGATGAGGATATGTCAGAATCCGCCAAGCAGTACTACGCTAACTGTACATGGTTTGATGATGCTTGGGGAGAAATGGTGGCCTATTTGAAAGAGAAGGGTCTGTATGAGAATACCCTCATTGTATACGTAAATGATAATGGATGGGAGCAGGAACCCAAACAGGAATACTGGGATGATCCCATGCGCTCGCATAATGGAGGAGATAAGGGAAAAAGCTCACTGTACGATATGTCTTTTCGTTCTCCCATCATCTTCGCGCTTGGAGAGGAGATTCCTCAAGGAGTAAGAACAGAAGCTCTCATACATTCTGCGGACATTCCGGCTACCATTTTGGATTATGTGGGACTGGATGTACCAGGCCATTTCTATGGAAAGTCATTTCGCCCCGTATTAGAAAGAGAGGAAGAAGGCTTGAGAAAAGTACTACAGGGGAACATTATCAGTAACCGTTCCAGGGATCCTAATAATGTCATGGGTGACCATGTGGAAGGCTACTGGGTACGTCAGGATAATTGGTTTCTCCGTTGGCATGTCACCTATGATGAGCTTGAGTTATTTGACTTGAACACAGATCTGCGAAATGATCATAATGTAGCGGAAGTGCATCCCGAGGTTCTCACAGAGTTATGGGAGATAGCTAAAACCTATAAAGCAGCAAAGGGAGATGATCCACGCTTAGCCTATTATCAATCCTTAAAAGATCGTGATTAGCGCCTAATAGATACATCATCTAAAACCAGAAATAGAGAGCAAAGAAGATTTACTATTGTAATACCCTAATGATGAAAAGGCTACTTCAGTTCCTTCCGATACTTCTATTCCCATTTATTTCCTGCCAGCAAAAGGAGAATTCTCAGGGAGAAAGTTTCCTGAGCCAAGTAGATCAGGTGGGAGGAAGCATTCAAGATGATAGTGAGTTTCTCACTTTTTTTCAGAATGAAAGAACTCCTCTAAAAGCTGCTTTTGTAGCTTTGCCACAAGGGAGCACCAAGCCTACAGGATGGTTAGCAGACATGATGAAGGAGGATTTGAAAACGGGAGTTGTAGGGGCCTTGGAAGAACTATACCCTGGTATCAAAAAGGATGATCTCTTCCGCACGGCTAGAAGAGGAGGCTTGGAGGATGTGCCAGAGATGGGAGATCTTGTACTTACAGGAGAAGCCTGGGAACAGTCCATTATGTGGTGGAATGCGGAAACCATCGGGAACTGGTGGGATGGATTTATTAGGCATGCTTATCTGACAAATGATAGAGAAGCCATTATCCAGGCTGAAGCTATAGTAGAAAACCTCTTAGCCTCTCAGGATACAGATGGATATATTGGAATTTATAAGCCTAATCTCCGCTACCAACATAAGGGGTCTAATGGAGAACTTTGGGCACAAACTACCTCCTTCCGTAGCCTATTGGGCTATTATGAGATAACCGGAGATGAGCGGGTGCTAACAGCAGTGGAGAAAGCTATGGCCGTTAGCATGAAAAAGTATGGACCAGAGGGGAGACACCCTTTCCTATTGGAAAATGCTTTTGGAGGAGTTACGCATGGGCTCATGATCACAGATGTATGTGAGACTCTTTACAGAATTACGGGAAAGGAAGAATACCAGGATTATGCCACCTGGTTATATCAGGCATTTTCTACCTACAATATCAATCGGGCCTTTAATGACTTGCGCTACCCATTTCTGGCTGAAAAGGATTCTCTCTTCATGGGTCATGGTGTACATACCTATGAACACTTCCGCACGCTAGCCAATGCCTACTATCATACTGGCTATCCTGAGCTAAAAGAGGTATATGAGAATGCTTTGTACAAATTGGAGCAAGCTATTCTGCCCTCAGGAGCTGGGCATGGGAATGAATGGTTGGCAGGACTGGAGGCTGATCCCACATATACTTCTGCTGAGTTTTGCTGTCTGCTAGAATTGAGGAACTCTCTTTCTTCCATGTTCCAAAAGACAGGGGATGTTCAGTTCGCAGATCACGCTGAGAAACTCACTTATAATGGGATGATGGGATTCCGTAGTCCTGATGGCGCAGCCATTACGTATGGAAAGGGAGACAACTGCTATGTGCTGGATGGGCATCATCATGGAGAGCATGAGAAGGAAAAGAACGTACGCTATAAATATTCTCCCACACATTCAGATCCTGCTGTTTGCTGTGTACCCAATTATACCAGAAACCTCCCATACTTCCTGGATCAAATGTGGCTCCAGGCAGAGGATGGATTGGTAGCAGCTATGTATGCACCTTCAGAGCTGAATACTTCAGTGAACGGCACTAAGGTTAATATCATCCAAGACACGCATTATCCCCTAGGGGATGAGATAAGCTTTACGATAAAGACGGAAGGAGGTATTCCTTTTTCCATTTATTTGAGAAAACCTGTCTGGACAGAGGATATGGATATAGACTGTAGAAATTGTAGCCTAAGTGAAGAAGATGGATTTATAAAGGTAGAGAAGAAATGGGAATCTGGAGATCAACTAATTGTTACGTTTAAACAGGAAGTTCAGCATCATCAATTCACCAATAAGGAAACCTATGTGCAGAGAGGACCTCTGGTGTATGCCTACCCTATCCCTCACAGAGAAGAAGTGATAAAGGAGTATGAAGGAACTGAATACGTAGATTACTATTGCTATCCTCTGAATGAGGAATATCTGTCTGTAAGTCTTCCTGCTGCTGCTGAATGGTCCTTTGCTCCTTCCCCCACTTCTGAGGTTTCTTGGTACGGTAGCGGACCCAAGTTAATGGGAGATAATCTCACTGTGGTGCCTATGGGTAGTACTATTTTGAGGAGGGTAACATTTCCAACAAAAAGTAACTAGTGTGTTAAGTTTGATTAGTAATTATTGGAATGAAAAAAGGCGACCCGGTGGGCCGCCTTTTTCTAGTTGTGTGTAGTGTATCGCATTATCTTGCAATAAGGATTCTTTTTCCTACAAGGGCTTTTTCTCCTTTAATCTGAAGAGAATAGATTCCAGTAGGGATTTCGTCTATATTGATCTGAATCACACCGTTTACAGTTCTGCTTTCAGTTTGCAGAAGTGCACCACTCATGTCAAACAGATTCAATTCTACCTCTCCTCTGATGGTAGTATTGCTCAGGTCAATGTTTAAAACAGAGCTGGCTGGGTTAGGGTAAGCGGTTATATCAGAAGGCTTTAGTAAGTCCTTAATAGAGGTAGTAAGCTCAGCTCCGAAGGCGTACTCACCTGTGGCAGAGTTAAGCGTTACCCCATAAGTCCCTTCTTCTACCAGGATGTTAGGACCGTCCTGAGTACCCGTCCCAGTAGGGAAATCTTCAGCACCCCAGTTAGCCACAGACCAGTCTGCCTCTGCACGGAACTTACACTCATTCTGATCACCACCAGAAAGTGCTATTGACGGAATGAACCACTGGTTCTCGTCAGCTGGATCCTGTGTCATCCAGAAATCATCATCCCAGTTCCCGAAAGGAGTTGCAGGTCCGATAATTCCTATAGAATCATAAACGATGAGGAGTCTGAAGTTGTATTCTCCAGAAATAGAGTTAAAGTCAATAATGTATTCCCCGGCAGTAATAGGGATGTTCGCCCCATCACGTACCGCGACACCAGTAGGGAAATCACCTGCTCCCCAGTTAGCTACGTTCCAGTCATCATCAGCTCTGAATTTAGCTTCTCCGTCTAGTAGTTCCATTCTGATAGACCACTGAGAAGAGTCCGACTCACTTCTCATCATATCAGTATCCACGTCCCATCCACCAGGGGTAGCATCACCTATGATCCCTACTGAACCAAAGATTTCAATTATAGTGAAAGTATAAATGCCTGTTTCAGTATTGAATTCTATCAACCATCTTCCTGCAGGAACGCTTAATGTATCTCCATCTACCATAGCAGTGTCAGTTGGGAATCCGTCTGCTCCCCAGATGATCTCTCCATCATTTCCTGAGAACTGAAGACCGCCAGCACTAAGCTCAGTAGAAAGGGTCCATAGGTTAGCATCAGCACCATCTTGAATCATGGCAGTAGCTGTATCCCATCCACCAGCAGTGGCGTCTCCTATAATTCCTACAGTAGAGAAAGTTACGTTTTCTATAAAAGCGTAAGCACCAGAAGCAGTATCTAAGGTGATGGTATAGTTTCCAGCCTTAGGAATAGGAATATCAGGTCCGTCCTGTACCCCTATACCTTCAGGGAAATCTTCAGCTCCCCAGTTTACGGGCCAGTCATCATTCGTACGGAACTTGGCTTTACCCTGTCCTAAATCTAGGGTGATAAAGAACTTGTTAGTATCAGCCATCATAGCTGTATCAGGGAACATGTTGATGTCTCTATCCCATCCTAGGGGAGTAGCATCTCCTATGATTCCTACAGGACCATCATAGTCAAAGAAATATTCTCCGGTAGCAGAATTAAAGGTAATGGTGTAATCTCCTCCTATAACAGGAATGTTAGGACCACTTTGAACACCAGTTCCAAACGGGAAGGTAGTTTCTCCCCAGTTTACTGTCCACTCATCATCAGCTCTGAATTTAGCTTCTCCATCAGTAAGAGTAATGGTAAGAGACCATAGGTCAGCGTTCGCTGTATCCTGTACCATGTCAGTATCACTGTCCCATCCACCGGGTGTAGAGGGACCGATAATCCCCACGGATGTGATTTGTGCAAATGTCGCCGGTAACAGCAAACATATAGCTGCAAGGCTAAGTAGTAGTCTTTTCATAAGTGAATTAAAATTATAGAATCTATTAGAATTAAATGATTATGCGAGTAGAAATCCAATAAATGCGTTTAAATATACAAAGTATATCAGTTATTTTATGTATTTTCGGATGTAATTTTGAAATAGCTTACAAAATTGCATTAGCTGTTCTATAATTTCTGGAAACTACTATTACTATGCGCGTGAATCGCTTAACAAACCGCAAAGCTATTCTCCTGTTATGCCTTGTTATGAGCTGCTTCTTCGGCTTCGCTCAACAAACTTTAACAGGGACTGTAACTGAC
>JBCDBC010000283.1:0-6507 GCA_039184535.1 Bacteroidota bacterium
ATCGAACTGGAAAATCATAAGGCTCTTGCTAAGCTGGTAGATAATCGATTGTTAGTGGAAAAATTAGGGACCTTAAATCTTCCCAAAGTAGAGTTTGAGAAAATTCAGATTGAAGATGGAGTAGAACTGGATGTGACGATTATCAAACCGTTAAACTTCAGTCCCAACCTAAAGTATCCAGCTCTTTTCCAGGTTTATGGAGAACCATTTGGCCAGGTAGTTTCAGATCAATTTGGCTTTTATGAACTGTGGATGATGATGATGGTTCAAAAGGGTTTTGTAGGAATTGTTGTGGAGGGTAGAGGGGCACCTGTGCTAAAAGGGACTCAATGGAGAAAGGCCATCCACAAAAAGATAGGACAACTAAATATCAGCGACGTGGCGAAAGCAGCCAAAAAGATCATTGAAAAAGGATACATAGATCCAGAAAAAGTAGCTTCCTGGGGTTGGAGTGGAGGAGGTAGTACCACCTTAAATCTTCTCTTTCAGTATCCTGACATTTTCAAAACAGGTGTTTCGATTGCCCCAGTACCAGACCAGCTTCTCTATGATAATATCTATCAGGAACGGTATATGGGGGATCCCATTAAAAACAGAGATGCCTATGTACAAGGATCTCCTATCACACACGCAAAAAACCTTGAAGGAAACCTTCTCCTTATGCATGGGACAGGGGATGATAATGTCCACTATCAAGGAACGGAGAGACTCATTAATGAACTGGTTAAGCACAACAAGATTTTTCAAGTCATGCCCTACCCTAATAGATCTCATGGGATTTATGAAGGTCCTAATACTTTCAAGCATGTATTTGAAATGTCGACCCACTTTCTATTAGAAAAATGTCCTCCACCTAAGCCTATGAAAAATCAATAATCATGTTGCTACTGAAGTTTGGCTCCTACAGAGCCATTCTAAATGGCGCCCTAATGGCCTAGTGGTTTTTAGCTCCTATGGAGCCGAAGGGTAGAAACGGAAGCTAGGACTACGGAGGCAAGCACTTCTGTGAAGGATTTGTTGAGCAGATAGGAATAAAGCAGCTCTTTTAACTGCCATAGGCTTTGCAAGGTGGATAAATCCACCCCTACATTAAGATTTTCATTTGAATTCATTTCAGTAGGAAACCAAAGAAGGTTATATAATCAATAGAAAGATGTCAGGTGGGGTTATTACTAAATCTCATTATCTATCTTCTAGCATCTGGCTCCTTAGGAGCCTTATCTCATTAGCCCGTTAGGGCACCGCCAAGCGTGGCTCCATAGGAGCCAAACCAAACGCCATTACAGAATAGGAAGAAACATAAAAAGGCCCCCTATCCAGGAGGCCTCGCTTCATGACTACTCTGCGACATGGAAGATCCTTCCATGCGCATTGACGCTTATTAATCTTAATCTACATTGTCATGCAGGAAGGAATTATTCTCCCGCAGACGGTAGCTATTGTCAAAATCTTCATCCACGCTGGTACGTGAATATTTGGGACTTTCATTTGCGTCCATATCCAGAGTTACCCTTTTCCTCAGGTAAGCCGGTGTAGACTCCAGTCCATTTAGGCTTTCGGGATCGTGCAGGTCATATACCTTGGAATTGAGCCGCTTAATGCGCTCTTCACGCTCCCTTCTATCCAGCCTTTTCTGAGAATCTCTTTGTGGGAAGTTCTCTTCCAAAGATGCTCTCAAAGGTTCTTTTACTACTTGCTGTGCTTGTGCAGGTACGTGCTGCTCGACGACCTTTTCCTCAAAACGAGTAGCGATGACCGTTACCCTAAGGCTGTCTGCCATAGACTCATCATATACAATCCCGTAAATGATGTTGGCATCCATACCAGCAGACTCCTGTACCTGCTCTACGATAGCAGTAGTCTCATCCATACGGAGAGAATCTTCAGAAGCTGTGATGTTCACGATAATGGCACGTGAGCCTACCACACCATTATTCTCAAGTAAGGGAGAATTGATGGCTTCCTGAACAGCCTGTGTCGCACGACCTTCGCCTTCTGCTACAGCTGTACCCATAAGTGCACGGCCCCCTTCACGCATGATGGTACATACATCCGCAAAGTCCACGTTGATGTATCCCTCAGTAGTGATGATTTCGGCTATCCCTCTGGCAGCATCACACAGTACCTTATCAGCTTCCTCAAAAGCCTTGCGCATGGTGATGTTACTACCCAGAATCTTGTGGAGGTTGTTATTATCGATCACAATCAGGGTATCCACAAACTCTTCCAGTTCTTTCAGTCCAGCCTCTGCCTGTAGCGACGCTTGGGGCCTTCAAACTTGAAGGGTGTGGTAACGATGCCCACTGTGAGGATTCCATTCTCCTTGGCCATTCTGGAAATGACAGGGGCTGCACCTGTTCCGGTTCCCCCTCCCAGTCCGGCTGTGATGAAGACCATTTTGGTGTTTTCACCCAATAGGTCATGTACCTCATCAATAGACTCAACAGCAGCTTTACGTCCTACTTCAGGGTTAGCGCCTGCTCCTAGACCTTCCGGTTGGGCGGCGCCTAATCTAATCTTGATAGGTATGTCACTGTTGTTCAGTGCTTGCATATCAGTGTTACATACCATAAAGTCCACGCCTTCAATCCCTTTTTCAAACATGTTATTGACTGCGTTTCCTCCACCACCACCAACGCCAACTACCTTGATGATGGAATTTTGGTGTTTAGGAAATTCGAATTGCATAATGCCAGTTTGTTTATCTCGCGCAGAAGCTGAAGGCGTGAAGGCTGCTGTCAGTTTCGTTAGCGAAGGTTAATACTCAATTTCTAAAGCTAGTAATGGATCTTCCAGATAATGAGTGAATGAGCAAGTTTTGAATGATTACATTTTCAATTTCGAATGATAAATGATTGAATTTTGAATGAATCAATATTCTCAGCATCCATCCTCATTCACATTGTCTGAATTATTCTATAAAGTCTCCGGTACTTGTTAAGGTACTTTCGAACCAGTTTCTCACTTTGTCTATAAAGCTGATTTTGGGTCCGCCACTTCCTTTCTGAAAGACAAAAGCTTGTCCTTGCCCCTGACCTCTCTTTCCAGCTTCTTGCGTAATAGCATACTCTTGTGTCTGAAGCCCCATGGCTACCAAACCTGTACCTGTAGCATACATAGGCATGTTAACCTCATCTACCAGTCCACTTGCCAGGTGCTCTCCGGGATACCCTATGCGTGTATCCACTCCGGTAACATACTCTACTGCCTGCTTCATGTGTTGCAGCTGAGAACCGCCCCCTGTTACTACTATCCCTGCTACCAGCTTATCTTCGTAGCCAGAATTTTTAATCTCAGCAGCTACAAACTCCAGAATTTCTTCCATTCTGGATTGGATCACTCTCGCCAACAGGCTTTTGTGGATCTCCTTAGCAGGCCTGTCTCTGGGACCCGGAATACTGATCACCACATCTTCCTGCACAGCATCAGCTAATGCGCTTCCATACTGCACTTTCAGCAACTCAGCATGCTTATTCATGACCTTGCAGCCATGCTTGATGTCCTCCGTAACTATGTTCCCACCAAATGGAATCACAGCTGTATGACGAATGATGTTGTTTTCAAATACTGCTATGTCAGTTGTTCCACCTCCTATGTCTACCAGACAAACGCCAGCCTCTTTTTCCTCATCAGTTAGCACAGCTGCACTGGAAGCAAGGGGTTCCAGAATCAGTTCTGCCACTTCCAGTCCTGCTCTTACCACACACTTATAGATGTTGTTGGCGGCTGTGGTCTGTCCGGTCACGATGTGGAAGTTTCCTTCCAACCTAACGCCAGACATTCCTACCGGATCCAGTATTCCTGCCTGAGAATCCACTACATATTCCTGTGGAAGGACATGGATGATCTCGGAACCTGGTTGAGTGGCTATTTTGAACATGTCCTCATGAAGCCTATTCACGTCTTCATAAGTGATTTCAAAATCAGGATTGCTGAGGGTAATAATACCCTTGTGCTGCATACTTCTGATATGCTCACCGGCAATGCCTACATGTACTACTTCAATCTTAATTCCGGATTGTTTTTCTGCCTCTGAGATAGCCTCTTTGATAGCAGAAACGGTCTTTTCAATGTTGACCACAACCCCGCGGCTGACGCCATGAGAGTGAGACTTGCCAAGACCGAGGATGTTGATCTTACCAAACTCATTACGCTTGCCCACGATTGCGCATATTTTGGTGGTGCCTATATCCAGGCCTACCACGATTTTTTCTGAAGGTATAGGTTTTTCTGGGGACAT
The DNA here is from genome assembly GCA_039184535.1 of Bacteroidota bacterium. Classification (GTDB taxonomy): domain Bacteria; phylum Bacteroidota; class Bacteroidia; order J057; family J057; genus JBCBKZ01. Next base: position 4,241 of record JBCDBC010000283.1, read on the forward strand.
AGCTTTGCTGTTAAAATTCGTCTTTATTTTATGTGTTTTCTGACTAGCGTTCTTTGGTTTATCTTTTAATTCCGACTACCTGGTCCTTATACTTCACACTTACCCCTCTATACTTTTTCCATCCCACTTTCTTCACTACCTGCTTATAAAAGCGCATCAGGTTCTCAAACTTCTCTTCTATATCTACCGGTTGTCCAAATTTGATGTACATTTTTCCTATCTGCGGATAGAGGGTCAACTGCCCATCTTGTGCAATGGAGATCTCTGATATCTGTGCATTCCAAAACTCATTTTCCCGGATGAACTCATAGACCGGAATGGCTGTCTCCACCGTTTGGCAGGCAAAACTATCTGCTGGCGTAGCTTCCTCATTAAAATCCCCTCTGACCAAAATGACATTAGCTCCGAACTCAGTGCTGGTTGGGAATTTCTTCCCGCTTTCATCCAGGTAGACAAAGCTTCCATCATTATTCACCAGTCTGGCTATTGCCGTCTTGGGTGTTACTTCCATCCAAAGGCTTCCATTCATCTGTTTGTATACTTCAGCATTCTCCACATACGGACTCTCGTTCAGCGTTTTCTCTACTTCGAACAGGTCTATCTGCCCCATCTTACTTCCTACCAAGCTATAGCCGAGTTCTTCTTCCACATATGGTAAAAGCGTCTCTGAACTCACAAACTGGTTATTCTCTCCTGCCAATACATCTATCTGTACCACCTTGCAAGCCTGATTCTCCAGGAACCAAGAAACGCCTCCTATCAATCCGCCCAACAACACTATTGCGGCTGTGTACACAAGCACATCCTTAATACCCATGTTAAGCTTGCCCAGTTGCATTTGGCCCATATTGGACTTGCGCTTCTGTTTTTCAGCATAGTACTCCTCCAGTGGTCTGTTTTGACGGACCTTCCTGTCGGGCTTATTGATTGTTATAATGGCCATACTTATCAGTTAACCATGTTTGAATATTATCTACTTCCTTATCTATGTCCCCTGCTCCCAAAGTGAGGAGGACAGTATCTTCAGTAATCCAGTCTTCTAATGTGTACTGCAACAGCTTTCTTTCAAGGTGTATGGCTTCCGTATTCTCTATGTATGCGAGAATGGTCTCGTGTGTAATTCCCGGAATAGGTTTTTCTCTGGCTGGATAAATGTCCATGACACCTACCTTATCTGCCTCACTTAGTGCTTTCCCAAATTCCTGCTGGAAATCCTGCGTCCTGGAGAAAAGATGTGGCTGAAAAATGACGATGACTTCTCTTCCGGGAAAGACTTCCTTGACGGCTCCTAGAACTGCTATAATCTCTGCAGGATGATGCGCATAATCATCTATATAGATGAGAGAATCATTTTCCCACACTCTGTCCATTCTCCGGTAAATCCCTTTAAAGCTTTTCACAGCTGCGGGAATCTTTTCCTGATCTGCTCCTGCGGCTAAAGCCATGCCTATCGCCAGGGTCATATTCTCCACATTATGCCTACCCGGTAGAGGAAGTTTTAACCGCTCATAGTGAATTTCTCCATCTGTCCAGGAGAACCACATTTTCCAGCCTTTACCTTCTATCTCATAGGCCTGAATATCTCCAGTTTCAATTCCATAAGAATAAATAGACTTTTCTACTTGAAACTCCTTCTGGAGACTTTGATGGATGAATAGCTTTCCACTTTCATTCCGTTGGGAAGCGAACAATTTAAAGGCATCTACCAGGCTTTGCTCGTCCCCATAAATGTCCAAATGATCTGCATCCATAGCTGTGATAGCAGCTATTTCAGGGTATAGTGTGAGGAAGGATCTGTCAAACTCATCTGCTTCTGCCACTATCCAGTCTGAATTTCCTATAGAAAGATTAGACTTTAGGTTATGAGAAATGCCTCCTAAGAATGCGCTGGTTTCTACGCCAGATTCCAACAACAGATGGGTTAGCATGGTAGTAGTAGTGGTTTTCCCATGGGTCCCAGCCACGGCCAGACACTTAAAAGCTTCACTCAGCATACCTAGTATCTTAGCCCTTTTGATAAAGGGGAGACCTGTAGCCAATGCTTGCTGGTGCAAAGGATGATCAGCTTTAATGGCTGCCGTGTAGACAATCAAATCAGCAGATTTCATATCCGGGATGGCCGCTTCCATTTCGTAATGGACGGTAGCTCCTTCTTTCTCCAGCGAGCGAGTGAGTTCAGTAATCTGCCCATCGTACCCACTTACCTCCTTGCCCTTACTCAGGACAAATCTGGCGATGGCACTCATTCCTATCCCTCCTATGCCCAG
>JBCDBC010000284.1:0-6497 GCA_039184535.1 Bacteroidota bacterium
CAGAAATAGGCTGAGATATGGAAGGGACTGAGTTTGATTTTGAGCTAGTGCTTCCTTCCTGAGCTTCCTCGCCTTCAGCGAGCCCTACTTTTTTCCGAAGCAAAAAAAGTAGGCAAAAATGCATTTTTCCTCCAATGCTACGCTTCAATCCTCCCACAACCCGTGGAGGAACGACCAGCCCCAAATATGCTATAGGTACGTGATTTAATTTTCCTGTAGAATCAATATTGGGTTCAGGGTCCTTTATTATTGATTCTTCTGTTTGTAGATTGATATTATGGAAGCTGAACAAGAGTTGACTAAACTGAGGCTGTATAAAGGAAAGAATATCCTGGGGATCGCTACCGATTTCTTAGCGAATACGCCTGACTTCGTACATAAGAAGGAAGCGGAACTGGGAGACTTCTATCAAATACGGGTTCCCAGAAGAGACTTGTTTGTCACTTTCCGACCTTCTGTGATTAAGCATGTGCTTCAGTCCAATGCCCGGAACTATAAGAAGAGCGTAGCCTACCAAACGCTCAAAGAGTTTTTAGGAGAAGGCCTGGTAACCAGTGAAGGAGACTTATGGAAGAAACAGCGAAAGATCTCTCAACCTGTATTTTATAAGTCCAATCTTAAGAACCTCATTTCGGGAATGGTAAAGGTAGTGGATGAGTACTACCAGGAATTAGCCCAAAGGGTAGAGGGAGAAGATACTATTAATATTGCTTCTGAGATGATGCAGGTAACGGCTGATGTGGTGATGGGGACGCTTTTCAGTTCTGCCTACGGATTTGATAAGGAGCAGATGTATGAGTCTGTGGGATTTAGTCAGAAGGTAATATTGAAGCGTGCCTATATGCCCTTTCAAAGGCAGATGGATAAACTGACCGGGACCCACAAAAAGTTTATTCAGAATAAGAAGGCTTTTGATGAGATGATTTTTAGGATGATTAAAGATCGAAAAGAACACCCCGGGGATCAGGTAGATCTACTTTCCATGTTACTTGGCGCCCGATATGAAGATACAGGTGAAGGAATGAGTGAGCAGCAGTTAAGGGATGAGCTGATTACCATTTATCTGGCAGGGCATGAAACTTCAGCCAATGCCCTTTCCTGGACCTTATACCTCATGGCTCAGCATCCTGAGGTGATAGAAAAGTTAAGAGAAGAAGAGAAAAGGGTTCTGGATGGAAGACTTCCAGAGATGGAAGACTTTCGCCAGTTAACTTATTCCAGACAGGTACTTGATGAAGGGATGCGCTTATACCCGCCTGCATATGTGGTGTCCCGTCAGGCAGTAAATGATGATGTGGTAGAGGGAGTGAAAATACCTGCAGGTTCCTCCATTTACCTAAGCTTCTATGCTCTACAAAGAAGCCCAAAGTACTGGGAGAATCCGGATGAGTTTAATCCTGATCGATTTTCACCCGAGAAGAAGTTTCCACGACATGCCTATATGCCATTTGGGGCTGGTGCACGCATGTGTATAGGCAATCACTTTGCCATGATGGAAATGCAGATTTTGCTGTGTCTACTGGTGAGAAGATTTGATTTTAGTTTAGTGCCTGATCAAAAGATAGAAATGCAGCCCCTGGTTACCTTGAAGCCTAAGAATGGAGTTTTGTTGAGGATGAAGCTTAGATAATGTTGAGTTTTATAGTAATGTTGAATGATTGAGTATTGAATTTTGAATGAATTTTCGCCTAAGGGTTGAACTATTCTCATTCAAAATTCTAAATTCTCCCATTCAAAACTTTAATTCAATTATTCAAAATTCACCCATTCTCTCATTAGCAATAACATGGACCTAGAGAAATTAAAATACCCCATTGGGAAATATCAACCACCAGAAACCCTAGATGCAGAGACAATGAAATCCTGGATCCGGGAGATTCGTGAATTACCCCTCAAAGTTAAAACTAGGATAGCCGGCTTGTCAGATGAGGAATTATCTCTCAGATATAGGCCAGAAGGGTGGAACATCAAACAGTTAGTGCACCATCTCTCAGACAGCCATATCAATGCACTTGTTCGGGTGAAGTGGGTTCTTACTGAAGATGCTCCCACTATCAAGCCTTACTATGAAGCACGATGGGCTGAATTACCGGATAGTGTTCAACTCCATCCTGCGATCTCCTTGAATCTACTGGAAGCTGTCCATTATAAGTTGGTATACTTGATTTCTGAAATGACCACTGAAGATTGGGAAAGGAAATTTTACCACCCTGAATACGAGGGCGCTCTGGAAATAGGGAAGTATATGGGATTATATGCCTGGCATGGAAATCATCATTTGGCGCACATCAATCAGGCCCTGGAAATGAAGTTCAGCTAGATGGTAGATTTTCATTCTTTCTAAAAAACCTGTATGCTTGCGGTGAGAAATTAACTGACATACCTAACACTATGGAAACGTTGACACTGGATAATTTTATCACCCTGGGCATGCTAATTCTGCTTCAAGCTGTCTTGGGATTTGATAACCTTCTATATATCTCCCTGGAGTCCAAAAAAGCTCCTGAAGATAAGCAAAGCTACGTCAGAAGACTCGGGATAGGTCTGGCAGTGGTACTGCGTATTATACTTCTATTTGTGCTTCTATCTCTCATTCAGTATTTCCAGGACCCCATCTTCAAGTTGAAAATAGGAGAATACATCTATGGAGACTTCAACATCCATAGCATCATCGTGCTGATAGGGGGAGCGTTCATTCTGTACACAGCTACCAAGGAGATCTTCCATATGATTTCTTTGGAGGAGCATGATGAAATGGAGAAAGAGAAAAGTTCTAAGTCGGCCGCTCAGGTGATTACCATGATAGTTGTGATGAACCTGGTGTTCTCCTTTGATTCTATTTTGTCAGCCATGGCCTTAAGTGATGTGTTCTGGGTAATGGCATTAGCTATTGTGATAGGTGGAGTCCTGATGATTGTTTTATCTGATAGCATTTCGAAATTCCTTCAGCGTAACCGTATGTATGAAGTTCTGGGGCTTTTTATTCTGTTTCTAGTGGGTGTTATGCTGCTCTCAGAAGGGGGGCACTTAGCACATCTTGAACTCTTCGGTGGAGAGGTTACTCCTATGAGTAAAACCACCTTCTACTTTGTGATCTTCTTCCTGGTAGTGAATGATGTGGTCCAGGGGAGATACCAAAAAAAGTTATTGGCTACTAAGGAAAGTAAGCGAATGAAAATGGAAGAGAAAGCGTAAGTCCTGATTGTTTTTACAGATCTGGTTTTAACACCTATCAACAATAAATAAGACAGGCTGTGGGAATTTTCTCACAGCCTGTTTCTGAATAATCATCTAAAGCCATTTTGATTCTTATTCCCAGATAGATTTATCTCTTTCTTTGCTTGAATATTCTGGCTTTTTAAGCAAATTAGTCTTTTATATACCTCAACTTTATGCGAGCCATCATATTACACGAACCCGGTGGGCCGGAAGTACTCAAACTGGAAGAAAGACCTATACCCAAAGCTGAACACGGAAAAGTGTTGATACGAGTAAAAGCCTTTGGCCTGAACAGGTCTGAGATGTACACCCGCCAGGGGCATACACCTGATTTTACGTATCCGAGAGTACTGGGGATAGAGTGCGCAGGAGTTGTAGAAGAATGCCCTTCTGGTAGATGGGAGAAAGGCCAGCAGGTAGTGGCCATCATGGGGGGAATGGGCAGGCTTTATGATGGGGGCTATGCAGAGTTTACCCTGGTTCCCGAGAGAATAGTAAGAGCTTTCTCCAGTGATTTGAGCTGGGAGACCTTAGGGGCTATCCCTGAGATGTTCCAAACAGCCAACGGCTCTTTGGAAGATGCGCTGGAATTAAAGGCAGGGGAGAAATTACTGATTAGAGGGGGAACTTCTTCTGTAGGGATGATGTCTGCCCAGATCGCCAAAAGAATGGGGGCCTATGTGATTGCAACTACCCGTTCTGAGCACAAAAGAGAAGCACTGATGGAGAATGGGGTAGATCAAGTGCTTATAGATGATGGAGAGCTGGAAGAGAAAATCTGGGACCATCACCCGAAAGGAATAGATAAGGTGCTGGAACTCATTGGAACGAGAACGCTAAGAGATTCGCTCAGGTGTACTAAGCCCAGAGGAATCGTTTGCCAGACAGGGATTCTGGGAAATGAGTGGATTATGGACGACTTCCAGCCCTTTATGGATTTACCCAATCTGGTGAGACTAACCGCCTATGGCGGAGATGCAGATAACTTACCAGAGGAAGGCCTTCAACAGTTTTTGGATGACATCTCCGCTGGCCACATTAAGATCAATATAGACAAGGTCTTCCAAATGGATGAGATTGTAGCCGCCCATACACATATGGAGGCTAACAAAGCCAAAGGGAAACTGGTGGTATTGACGTAGGGGGGATTTATCCGCTTAAAATATAGCTGTAGAGCCGCGATGCATCGTGGCTCTAACTGTTTTATGGACAGCACTAGTTATCTATGCCCCACCATTTTTGAGGATTGAAAAGATAACTCCCTGTTGCCTCTTACTAGCTTGGGGGTTAACCCCCAAGCTAGTAAGAGGTAATGACTGCCAAATCGAGGGATAAATTATCAGGCCATTTAAATGGTGAGAGAATAAAATCGCTACTGCTGTTGTTGCTGCTGCGCCTGCAAGGTTTGCTTGGTATTTGTACTTAGAGGTTCCTGAAGGAGCGCTGCCGCCATATCATCAGGAATCTGATTGATAAGTTCTCCCAGTTTGTCTGCCCAGAATTCGGCTATATCTCCGGTATCATCCTCATCAAAGCGTTTTTCCGTCATGCTATCCTTCTTCTCATTGAAGATGACTACGTCTATGGGATAACCTACATCATTGGCACTGACGCGGGTAGAATCGAAGGAGAGAAAGCCTGTTTTAACAGCAAACTCTAAAGAAGAGTCATAGGTGAGAACCCTGTTCAGAATGGGTTTTCCATAACCGGAATTCCCTATGATGGCAAAGGGCGTTGCTTCCATGATCTCTATCCAGTTTCCTTCCGGATATAGCATGTATAGTTTATGCTCCTTATCATTCTCCAACTTTCCCCCTACGATGGAATATAGGTTGAAGAATAGGCCAGATTCAGCCAGGGCTTTTTTGTCTTCTGCGGCCACCCTTCTCAACTGCTCCCCAAACGCATTTACCACCTTATACATCTTGTCAAAATCCAGATGCTCTTTCTCTAGTATCTCTTCAAAATAGGTGACAGCCTTATCTCTAATGGACCTTAGACCTGAGGTCATAAGGAAGAGCGTATTCTTCCCTCTGTTATGAATAGATATTTTCTTGGCAGTAGTGGTTTCAGAACCAGAGGTAATGCGTGTATCTGCAATGGCTACCAGTCCGTCTTTTACCTTGATCCCCAAACAATAGGTCATAAAATGAGCAGTTTAGTCAAGTGAGAATACAAAGATAGAGCTATTTGTGTGAAAGCTAGGAAATGGAATTAAAATATTCTTCCTCTATCATCACATTCAGCTCATATATGCGACTGAGAGATTTATCCAGGAATGTAAGTAATTCGTCTTCTACTTCTGCATACTCCAGATACTGAAAGTGGCTGGATAGCTTACCTGTTTTGAATAAGAGCTGCTCTCCTGATTTAGTAGATTGATTTAGCTGAGAAACAAGCTCATGGACCTTCTTGAGATTATAGGCGACAGAACGTGGAAACTGGGCATTAGAAGTGAGAAATTCTATAACGGTATGCTGTGTTTGGGGCTTCTTATAAATCCGCCTGTGCACGTCAAAGGCTTCCAATACTTTCAGGGTGATGGTCCACTGATACCTAAGCAGAGGAATGTTCCCCCCATCTTCAGTCAAAACAGCTATGTCATGAAGTTTGGACCTGAGGATTCTTACTATTTGGGCAGCACGTTCAAGGTAAATCCCCAGCTCAATGAATACCCAGATATCATCGTGGAGTAGCGTATGATCCAGATAGGACCTTACGATAGAACAATGCTTGGTAGCGGTAAAGGTAAAGTCAAAAAGGCCTCTGGTTTTAAAGAAACTCTTGTCGTATTCCTTGACGAATAGGTAGTACTGATTGATCACTTCCCACAATTCAGAGGAAATGATATATCTCACACTCCTTGCATTCTCTCTGGCGGCAAAAATGGTAGATAACAGAGAAATGGGATTCTCGGCATTTAGCCCCACTTCTACTAGTACTTCCTGTTCATTTATCAGTTCCTCTTGGTCAAACTCCATTCCGTACATAGTGAGAATAGACTTCAGGATGAAATCCTTATTTTGACTCATAGGAGCATCCAGAATGGAGAAGTACTGAACCCTCAGGTAGCGGGCTAAGTTCTCTGATCTTTCAATATATCTTCCTACCCAGTAAAGGGAGTTTGCTACACGAGAGAGCATATGCGTGGTTAATTAGATACTACCCAGGTATCCTTAGAACCTCCTCCTTGGGAAGAATTAACGATCAGACTTCCTTCTTTCAAGGCTACTCGTGTAAGTCCCCCTGGCAAGACAAAATGCTGATCCTTACCCAAA
>JBCDBC010000285.1:0-6479 GCA_039184535.1 Bacteroidota bacterium
TGTCCCTCCTGAAAAGTTGAGGATGAATACACCATGGGGTACGCATGAATTTGGCTTCTACGATTTGAATAAGAATGCCATCTTTATCGTACAGGATATTTAGGCTATATTGTAGGAACACATGTCTGACACTCTGCCGACTTAGAGAAAGCTGAGGGGAGGATTTTAGGAAGCTGCGAACATATGAAGCACGTGAATCATAAATTTACTTTCATTCTCTTCTCTCTGATTTTTTCTATTCCCTTTTGCGTTTTTTCACAAGAAGAGGCCCCACTCGCAGCAGATTCTATCTCCATCTTAAATGCCCAACAGTTACAAGCTAAGGTGTGGGTGAGGAGTATTACAGAAGCACAGCGTGATCCAGAAAACGTCTACAAACTCAGTTTAGAGGACCAGAAGCTAGGACGCTTCCCTTTTGAAGTCCTCAACTACCCTAATCTGCAAGCGCTCAACCTCAGCGGAAATAAGCTGACAGAAATTCCAGAAGAGATTTCTTCCTTAACCAAGCTTGAAACCCTCATCCTCTCAAGAAACAAGCTGAGGTCCTTACCTGTCAGTATGAAAGATCTACCTACGTTGACCTATCTGTACATCAGCAAAAATAAGCTGACAGAAATCCCTGCATGGTTTGGAGGCATGGCTAAAGTCCGTGTGCTAGACCTATCATTTAACCCGGTTACCCACTGGGAAATCCAGCAGCTCCGGCAGTTACTCCGCAGGTGTGAGGTCATGAATTAATGTTTCTCTTTTCCAGACGCTTAGATGTTTCAGGTAATTTCTCTGTGAGTAAGAGAAACTTTTTTACTTTTGCAGGGGAAATACCATTATGGAAGAAAAAATCAAGCTACTGGAAGCGGAAATCCAGGGATATGCATTCTCAGATGCAGACAGTCTGGAAACCTACAAACGCTCCTATACTAACAAAAAGGCCGTTATCAATGATTTGGTGGCAGAGTTCCGTACGCTTCCGTCAGAGCAAAAGAGAACTCTGGGGAAGGCGCTAAATGATCTCAAGACCTTAGCAAATCATCGTCTGAAAGAAGGGGAAAAGGCTGTGGTAGCAGTAGGCAGAAAGGCAGACCAGCCTCATGACTTGACGCTTCCCGGTGATCCGTTCCGTACAGGAGCCAGACATCCTCTTTCCATTACCATGGCCAGGATCATTGAGATTTTCAATAAGATAGGGTTTTCAGTGGCAGAAGGACCGGAGATAGAAGATGATTGGCATAACTTCACAGCCCTTAACTTCCCGCCTAATCACCCTGCCAGGGATATGCAGGATACCTTCTTCGAATCTAGGGAACCGGACTATGTGTTACGTACACATACCTCACCTGTGCAAATCCGTGTCATGGAGACAGAGGAGCCGCCTATCAGAGTGCTAGCCCCCGGACGTGTATACAGAAATGAGGCTATCTCAGCACGTTCACACTGTTTCTTCCATCAGGTGGAAGGGCTGGTGGTAGATGAAGGCATCAGCTTCGCAGACATGAAGCAGTCATTGCTGTATTTCGCCAGAGAGATGTTCGGGGATGAGGTAAAAATCCGATTGAGACCTTCTTACTTCCCATTTACTGAAATCAGTGCGGAGATGGATATCTCCTGCCAGATTTGTGGAGGGAAAGGCTGTAACATCTGTAAGTATACCGGCTGGGTAGAGATTATGGGATGTGGCATGGTAGACCCTAACCTGTTTATCAATACCAATATAGATCCGGAGCGCTACTCAGGCTATGCCTTTGGTATGGGAGTAGAGAGAATAGCTCAGTTAAAATACAGAGTACCGGATCTCAGGCTTTATTCTCAGAATGATATACGCTTTCTCAAGCAGTTTGAGAAAATCTAACTGTGACGTTTAAGCAGAATTTCTATCCAATAGCAAAAGAAAAAATATGAAACGCATCACCCTTATTACACTATTTGTGGGAGTCATCATGGGAGCTTGCAGCAAAAAGAGCCCGGAAGATCTACCCAAGTACAAGAAAAAGTTTCGTACCCAGATAGCCAGCTTTGAAAACCAGAAGGTAAAGGCAAATGAAAGAGTAGAAGATGGAGTAGAGCTTCTGAATGGACTTCAGGCAGCCCTGGAGAATGCCAAGGATAAAGATGCAGAATTTGCTAAGGTATACGGAAGGTGGAATAAGGTAGATAAGCAGGTAAATAATCTGTTTAAGGAATACGAAGACCTCAAGCAGGATGCCGAGAATCTTTTCAATGCATTGGATAGACAAACTTCCAGCCTGAAAAATGAGTCTACCCGTGGAACCCTACAAAAAGCCTTAACTACCTCCAGAGTAGATTATGAAAAAACCTTGGCCAGAACGGAAGAAGCCATCAATAATCTACGTACCCTTCATGATGAGGCTGTAGACGTGGTAAGTGCCCTGGAAGTAGCCTACGGAATAGGACAAATTTCCGAAATCAATGATGGCCTGGTCAGCATTGAGAACAGGGTAAATGTCATCATGGAAGAACTTACCAGCAGTATCAATGAAAGTAAGGCCTTATATGAGACTAAGATCGGGAACCTCTAGGTCTCCCTCAGAAAATAACTTACAGGCGGCTTAGGCCGCCTTTTTTATGCCCCAAGTCTTCTCCTAAAAGTAAGGTCGAAACATTTTTCGCCCCAGCCTGATAGGCCTTAATGGATCACTTCTGAAGGAAGGGCTATTCCTAAATACAGACCCTTAGTATCCCCTCAAAAAAAGAAATCCCTTCTTTCCATCATGAAAAGAAGGGATGCTATTAGGTTATCTTCTGTTCTTCTTAAGAAGGCTGAGTTACGCTTGTTGGTGCCCCACTACCATTAGCGGAAGCCTCTACATCATCATCCCCAAAGGCTACCTGATATTCTGTATCCAGATCAGGGTGAATGCCTCTGAACCTCAGATCTACGTTATTCTCCTCAGCTCTGATTTTATATTCTTCCAGAATCTCTCTGATGTCTCTGTCTATGAAGTCTGACATACTACCGTCTACAATTACTTTGCTACCGGGAGAAATTCTGCTCAGGGCTTCTCTGATATTCGCTTTATTCAGGAAGCTCACGTCTTTATTGAATTTGATCAGGATAAACTCATTCTCTTTCTTGACAGAAATAGCTGTTCTGAAGTTATCTCTAATGGTAAAGAAGATTCCTACCAGTATACCTACTCCGATTCCCTTCAGAAGGTCAGTAGCTAATACTGCCAGAATAGTAATCACAAATGGTGCGAATTGATTCATTCCATTGTCCCACATCTGCTTGAACAGTTTCGGATTGGCAAGTCTGTATCCAATCAAAAGAAGAATACAGGCCAAACTGGCTAGTGGAATCATTCTCAGGAAAGTACCAATGGTAATCACTGATCCGAATAGGAAAATACCGTGAATGATAGAGGCCATTCTGGTTTGTCCACCAGAGGCTACGTTGGCACTGGAACGTACAATTACCGCCGTAATAGGCAGTGCTCCCAGCAAACCTGCTAATGTATTGGCAGCTCCCTGTGCAAGTAATTCTCTACTTAATGGGGAGCTTCTTTTATGTGGATCCAGTTTATCTACCGCTTCCACACTTAGTAAGGTCTCCACACTGGCTACTATCCCTAAAGTAAAGGCTGTAACCCATACCGCACTATTCCCTATGGCTGAGAAATCAGGAAAGACCAGCTGGTCTATAAAACCTCCGATTCCCTTAATTTCAGGAAGATTCACAAGATGTCCTTTCTCTCCTCCCATCAATACCCACTCAGGTTTAACACTTCCGAATAGCATGTTTAAAAAAATCCCTCCCACCACTACTACTAAGGCAGAGGGTAACCATGTTACATTTTTAAGTGGCGTTTTACTCCAGAATATGAGGACAAATAAACTGATGATACTGATCACCAATGCGCCTGGCTCAATGTGCGTCAGAGCTGCGCCTATCATACTAAAGGTATTTTTATCTTCCGTTCCTTGGAACATGAAGTCAAAAGCTTCTACATCATATCCTATGGCGTGAGGAAACTGCTTCAGGATCAGAATCACACCAATAGCAGCCAACATCCCTTTAATTACTGAAGTGGGGAAGAAGTAAGCTAGCGTTCCAGCTTTCATAAAACCCAGGGCAATCTGAATTAGACCTCCCAGCATTACTGCCAGTAGGAAAGCTTCAAATGAACCCGCGTTTTCTATCCCAACTAATACGATGGCAATCAGTCCGGCGGCAGGTCCACTTACACTCAAGGGTGATCTGGAGATTAGGGGTACTATCAAACCACCGAGTATCCCTGCCAGAATTCCTGCAAAAATATTTTCTGGTGAAGAGGCCAACGCAATCCCTAAACATAAGGGGATTGCTACCAGAAAGACTACCAGGCCTGCCGGTATGTCATACTTAAAGTTTTTCCAAATACTTAGGTCAGGCTTACTCTGCATGCCTCCACCGCTAGTATTCCCTCCCTTTGTAGTAGCTTTTTCCATTTAGATAAAGTGTATTTATGTGCTTAGCTAATTTTTTAAAAACCTTCCCCAATTAACAAACAAGCAGACGTAAATGAAATGTTTGTTCCCTATGAGAAAAGTCATGATTTTTCTCAAAAAACACGCCTGAATGTAGGTTGGGTTAAATAAAGAAGAATTTAAATCCTGATTTACAAGTAGTTAACAAACCTTACGTACGGATTTTCTTCTTTGTAGTTGAGCTTGTAAATATAAAATTTACGTTAATTTTTTTAGAATTCATCCAGATTAGACCAATTATCTTAGAATATCCCCTACCTAAGACTTCTCCTAATTCAAAAATTCACAAGAAGAATATATTATATGCTATTTCTCTCATTTACGATAGATAGAGGTAACTGCATAGGTGTTTAAACTGAAATGTCCGAACCTATCTAAAGTACTGTATTCCAGATTTCTCCGCTCTTCTCAGGATAATCAGTCGTACAGTGAAGCCCTCTACTCTCTTTTCTGATACTGGCGGACTTGATGATTAAGTACGCTATGGTGATGACGTTTCTCAGTTCTGCTAACTCTGGCGAAACTTTGGTTTTCTGATAAAAGGCCTCTGTTTCCTGGAAAATGAAGTCTATCCTTCTCATGGCCCTTTCCAAACGTAAATCACTCCTTACTATCCCCACATAGTTACTCATGATGCTCTGCACCTCTCTGAAGTTATGAGAAATCAAGACCCACTCTTCCGTATTACTTGTTCCTTTCTCATTCCACTCAGGGATTTCCTCTTCCCAGTTTACGTCTTTAGTAGCATCCTTAATGGCTTCATAAATATTTTGTCCATAGACCAATCCTTCTAACAGAGAATTAGAAGCTAATCTGTTGGCGCCGTGTAAGCCTGAGCAGGTACACTCGCCACAGGCGTAAAGGTTATGAATGGAAGATCTGCCTATTTTATCTATGAGTATCCCCCCACAGATATAGTGAGAAGCAGGTACCACAGGAATCATGTCCTTGGTGAAGTCTATCCCTTTTTTGAGGAGTGTTTTATAGATAGTCGGGAATTCATCAGTCAACTCGTGGGCAGGTATGTGTGTGGCATCCAGTAGTACATACTCCATACCGGATTTCTTCATCTCAGTATCTATAGCTCTGGCTACAATGTCCCTTGGTGCCAGACTTTTCCGGGGATCGTACTCCTGCATAAATTCTTCCTTGGAATAAGGCCTTTTCAGAATAGCCCCTTTCCCCCTCAAAGCTTCTGTAATCAAAAATGCCGGACTTTGGCCAGGATCATAAAAGGCAGTGGGATGGAACTGGTTAAATTCCATATTAGCTACTCTGGCCATGGCACGATAAGCCATCGCTATTCCGTCTCCTGTAGCTATGGGCGGATTGGTGGTACTGGCATATACATTTCCAGAACCTCCAGTAGCCATGACAGTGATCTTCGAGAGAATCCTGATGACTTTGCGCGATTCCAGGTTAAGTGCATATACTCCGTAGCAGTTTATATTGGGGGTACCTCTATTGATATACCTTCCTAGATGGTGCTGAGTCAGTAGATCCAGCACAAAGAAGTGTTCCAGTATTTCTATGTTGGGGTTCTTGCTGGCTTGTTCTAGAAGTACACGTTGGATTTCCCAGCCGGTAGCATCTTTAGCATGGAGAATTCTGTGCTCAGAATGTCCGCCCTCTTTCCCCAGCATGAGTTCTCCGTTATCCTCTCTGTCAAAATTAGCTCCATAGTCCAGCAACTCCTGTATTCTGGCAGGCCCATTCTCTACCACCATTTTCACCACCTCCACATCACATAGGCCATCTCCTGCGTCCAGCGTATCCGCTACATGCTTCTCAAAGGTATCTAGCTCATCTGTTACACTGGCCACTCCTCCCTGCGCATAGGCAGTATTAGTTTCTCCGCGCTCAGTCTTGGTCAGTACAAGTACCTTATGATGTTGGGCCAGTTTGAGGGATATGGAAAGACCGGCTACGCCACTTCCTATGATGAGATAATCTGTTCTGATGGTTTGATTCATCTTCCTGCTGTTAGCTGAAATGAA
>JBCDBC010000286.1:0-6474 GCA_039184535.1 Bacteroidota bacterium
ATTCACCTTCTGTATGATGGTATTCTCATTTGGGTGTAAAACAGAAACCACTTCTGAAACAGCCTGGATGACTAAAGAAGGAGTGATAGCAGATCAAGCTATGGTGGTAAGCGCCCACCCATTAGCGAGTGCTGCCGGAGTAGAGATCTTACAGGCAGGCGGAAATGCAGTAGATGCTGCTATCGCAGTACAGTATGCTTTGGCAGTAGTTTATCCCGTAGCAGGAAACATCGGAGGGGGAGGGTTTATGGTGATCAGAGAAGCTGATGGAACCCTACACAATCTTGATTATCGTGAAAAAGCACCTGCTGCCGCCACTAGAGATATGTACCTGGATGAGAACGGGGATGCGATATCAGAAATGAGTAGACAGGGCCATCTAGCTTCAGGAGTTCCCGGAGCTGTAGCTGGAATGTTTGAGGCCCACAAGAATCTAGGGTCTCTTCCCATGGAAAAACTCCTGGAACCAGCTATCAGACTGGCTAAGGATGGATTCACCTTAACTGAGAAGGAAGCTAGAAACCTAACCAATCACCTGGAAAGGCTGAATAAATACAGCACTACCGAAACTACTTATTCTTCTCAGGAAGAATGGGCTACTGGTGATAGCATCTTTCATTCGGATCTGGGAGATGTACTCATCAGAGTGAAAGAGAATGGACAGGCAGGCTTCTATGAAGGAGAGACGGCTGATCTGATAGTAGCAGAAATGGAAAGAGGAAATGGAATTATCACCAGGGAAGACCTGAAAGCTTACGAGGCAGTTTGGAGAGAGCCTATCACTGCCATGTATAAGGATTACAAGCTCATCAGCATGGCACCTCCCTCCAGTGGTGGAATAGCCCTTTCCCAACTGCTGGAAATGGTAGAACCCTTCGAGATGAGTAAGAGCCCTTGGCATAGTCCAGAGAATACCCACCTGATGATAGAGGCTGAAAGAAGAGTGTATGCAGATAGATCCAAGCACTTAGGGGATATGGATTTTTATCCGGTGCCTATAGAAACACTCATGGATTCAACCTACATCCATAGTAGAATGAATGACTTTGATCCTGCTATAGCTACTAAGAGTGATGACATAGCTGCTGGAGATGTTCCTGAAGAACATGAGGAAACTACCCACTTTTCAGTAGTGGATGCTGATGGAAACGCAGTATCAGTAACTACTACCATTAATGGTGGGTATGGATGCCATGTAGTGGTAGGTGGTGCTGGTTTCATCCTGAATAATGAAATGGATGACTTTAGTGCCAAGCCTGGTACGCCAAATATGTTCGGTCTGATTGGAGCAGAAGCTAATGCCATAGAACCAGGTAAGAGAATGCTAAGCTCTATGACCCCTTCTATCATAGAGAAAGATGGAAAACTGCTTATGGTAGTGGGGACTCCTGGAGGCTCTACCATCATCACCTCTGTTTTCCAAACAATCTTAAATGTATTGGAACACGGTATGAGTATGCAGGGAGCAGTAACTGCCTCACGTTTTCACCATCAGTGGAAACCAGAAATAGTATTCTTTGAGCCTAACTCATTCAGCATACAAGATTCTACTACCTTGGCTGAGATGGGGCATAGCTTACAGAAAAGAAACAGCATAGGTAGGGTAGATGCCATTCTGGTAAGGCCAGATGGAAAACTTGAAGGTGGAGCTGACCCTAGAGGAGATGACACCGCCGCAGGCTACTAACTACCACTTAAAAGATATTCGATGAATAGGGGAGGGGCCATAAGTTTTTATGGCCTCTCTGTGTTTTTTGGTGGGATAGCCTTTATTGGAATCCCAGCCAAAGTGTGGGAATGCCTTGTGCTGTTCCTGCATAAAAGCATCTCTGCTGGTCTTGGCTAGGATGGACGCTGCAGCAATGTTGGCAAATCTACTATCGCCTTTCACCAGACATTCGTGAGGAATATCTTTATAAGGAGGAAACTTATTCCCATCTATAGCCAAAAAATCTGGTTCAACGTCAAGGCCTGCAATCGCTAGATGCATTCCTTCTAAGCTGGCCTGTAATATATTTATTTCATCAATTCTGGTATGCGAAACCATCACCACCTTCCATGAGACAGCCTGTTCTAAGATAGCTTCTCTTAAGTAGTTCCTTTGATCAGGACTCAGTAGCTTGGAGTCTGTCAGGCCTTCCAGGCTGAAGCTATCAGGCAAAATTACAGCAGCTACCGCTACCGGCCCGGCTAGACAGCCTCTACCAGCTTCATCTACACCAGCCTCTAGCTGAAAGGAAGAAAATCTAGGGGAAAGTGGAGGTAGTTCTTTCTTTTTTTTCATATATGGAGAATATCCCAAAAGATGATTTTTGCAAGATCAGACAATATTACTAGTAATTTCCGTTAGTATGAAAAGGCAGCTATTTGCTGCGAATGAAATTTCTTATTAGTTTATAGACATACTCCAGATTTCGCCTGCTTAGGCAAAAAGCTTGTTTTACGCACCAGTTTGTCAACGCTCTTGGGACAAATGTGTAAGCTTTGTGCAAGCATGTATGCCCATTATTTTCTTTTTCTTTCTAAAAAAATAAGTATTTCCACACATGAAGCATCTGTTCAAGGTGTTGACATGCCTTCTGGGTTCCGGCATGTTCTTTACTATGATAATCGCTCAACCCACCAATGATGATCTGTGCAATGCTACAGAGCTTATCATCGGTCAAAGCTGTAATGGAGCTCCCAATGCAGATAATACTGGTGCCACAGTACAACCTAATGAGCCTGTACCTCAGGAGGGAGAATGTAATACTGGAGATGCAGGCTTCTCTGGAGGAACTGCCTCTGTCTGGTTTAAGGTTACTGCTCCTGTATCAGGATTTATGGATATTAGAACAGATGCCTTTGTTGAAGGAACACTCGAGGATACTGAAATGGCGCTTTACAGCCTAAATGGTAATGATTGTTCTGACCTAAGCCAGCTAGTACTCATCGACTGTAATCAGGACAGAGAGGTTGGAAATTCAGACCTATTTTTTAATGCCGTATTAACACAGGTAGAAGTCATTCCTGGCGAAACCTATTATATACAGGTATCCGGTTGGGGATTTGATGGTACAGATGAGTCTCTTGAAGGCTCGTTTTGTATAGAAGTTACTGAATCAGAAGCGCCGCTTCCTGCTGCGCCTAATGACAGTATTTGTAATGCGACCCCTTTAGTGGTAGGTGCTTCCTGTAATGGTATCCCTAATGGAGATAATACGAATGCTGGATCTGAGGAAGGAGAATTTGATGCGCCAGATTGTTTTTTAGGAGCACCTAATTCAGTATGGTACTCTTTTACAGCTCCGCCAAGTGGATTTGTGTCCGTATCTACGGATTTTGATCTGGATGTAGCCAATCCAAATGAAGATACAGAAATGGCCCTATACAGACTCGGTAGTGGGAGTTGTGATGATCCAGCCAGTTTGGAATACATCATATGTAACCAGGATGGGGGAAATCTTAAAGAGTTTAATGCTGTCCTTAACGCAGTGAAGGTTACACCTGGAGAAACCATTTTTATTCAGGTATCAGGATTTTTGGGGTCAGAAGGAGCATTCTGTATAGAAGTGGATGAAGTTACCCCGCCCGCTAATGATAATGTTTGTTCGGCTACGGCCCTGGTCGTAGGAGCCAATTGTAATGGGGTACCAAATGCTGATAATACTTTTGCAACACAGCAGGATGGAGAAGGTATCCCTGCTTGTTTCTCTGAAAATACAGCTACTGTATGGTTCTCCTTTGTAGCTCCTTCCTCAGGGTTTGTAGCAGTAAATTCGGATTTGGCACTGAGTGGAAACAATGAAGCCATCAGAAATACCAACACCTCATTAGCTGTTTATGATCTTCCAGGAGGAGATTGTAATGTGATTTCTGACTTTAGGTTATTAACCTGTAGTGCAGAAGGGGGACAAACAGGATTTGAGAATAATGCAGTAATAGATACGCTAGCTCTTATTCCCGGGAATACCTACTATATCCAGGCTTCCAGCCCTGATCTCACTAGAGGTCCCTTCTGTGTAGAGGTTTCTGAAGTAGAAGCTCCTTTTGTACCTGAAGGGGATAATGTGTGTGAGGCAGTAACCTTAAGTGTGGATGGAAATCAGAGAATTTTTACCCATAAAAATGCCACTGTTCAAAATGGGGAAACCATACTGGAAAGACCTACTTCTGGATGTGAAATTAATCAGGGTTGGTGTGGTGATTCTACCATTAATAATACCATTTGGTACAGCTTCACGGCACCTTTTTCAGGAGCTGTCAGAATAGATCTCTGTGATGATGGAGAGGTAACCACCTTTGATACACAGATAGCCCTTTTTGAAATAGGAGACTGTAATAACTTCAATACTTTCACCTTTATCGCGGCGAATGATGACCTGGAAGGGTGTAGTTTTGCTTCTCAACTTGAAGCCTTTTGTCTAACGCCCGGAGCAACATACCATATCATGGTAGATGGCTTTAATGGGGAGGAAGGTGTTACCGGAATCACCCTTACTGAACTTAATACAGAAGCATTGGTAGTAAATGGATCTGAAACCTCCCCTTCCTGCGAGACGAGTGATAATGGACAGATCCAACTGAGTGTGTCTAATGGAGCACCTCCCTATTCTTATGAATGGAACACAGGTGAGACTACAGAAACACTCAGCTCTGTAGGGGCTGGGGAATATATTGTGACAGTGTCTGATGCCTGTGATAGTGCCTCTGTAAAAAGCTTTACACTAATACAGCAAAGTTCACTTACCATAGATGTAGGAGAAGATACCACCCTATGTGCAGGTGAGCAGATTATACTTGGCGGGAGCCCTACAGCAGTTGGTGGAGTCCCCTTCTCTAAAGAAAATATGCTGGTAATAGACTTGGAATCTAATTCATTGTCAAGAGTGGAACTTCAAACACCTGCTAATCTTTCTGAGATATCCGGAGGTCTGGAAGGAGATTATGTAGGTGGGGATCTGGGACCAGGCGGTATGTATGTCATAGACTCCAGAGCTAACCAACTGATATTACTAGACAGTCTGACTGGTTCCCGAAGACTCATAGGGAATAGTCAGCCTATTACTAATCATAGATGGAGAGGATTAGCATGGGATATTATTTCTGAAAATCTCTATGGGCTCAGTATAGGAAATGCAGGTGGAGGCCAGCTGTACCAATTTAACCTTGAAAGTGGGGCTGCAATACCTACAGTAGCTATTGTAGGACTGCAAGCGCCAGAATGGATAGCTATATCAAATGATGGAGAAATGTATGCGCTGGATTTGGCCTCGGATGATGTTTTCCTTATTGATATCAATACTGGAGTTTCTTCTAGAATAGGGAATATAGGATTTGATGCTAATTTCACTCAGGATGCTGACTTTGACCCTTTTAGTAATAACCTGTATATGGCGGCTTTTAGAAATGGGGCTTTCCAGTCTGAATTACGTCAAATAAACTTAGCCACTGGAAGAAGTACTTCCCTAGGTATCATTGCTGGTACCGGACAGGTAGGAGCTCTGGCTATTTCTGGTAAAGAATTTACTGGAGAATATGAGTATGCCTGGTCTCCAGTAAGTGATCTGAATGATGCCAGCTTACCTAATCCTGTCGCCAGCCCCCAGGTTTCTACTGCCTACTCATTACGGGTTAGCGATGCTTGTGGTACCACGGATAGAATCTTTACGACTGTAATAGTTTCCGACCCCAACCTGTCAGTTTCTTCTACTAATGATAATGGTTCTGGAAATGGTTCAGCTACTGCCACTGTTTCAGGTGGGGTACCTCCTTATACCTACCTATGGTCAGATGGACAAACCACTCGCGTAGCTGACAGCCTGTCTGAAGGCACCATTTATGTTACCATTACAGATGATGCTGGTTGTATGCTTACAGAAAGTACTACCATAGGACTTACTACTTCTGTAGAGGATCAGCTTAATGCAGGTATAAATTCCCTTTCTCTTTTCCCTAATCCAGCAGAAGACCATTTGGAAATTAGGCTGGTCCAGGAAAATGCTGAATCCCTACATATAGAATTAATCAGTCTGAATGGACAGATTATATCTAATAGCACTTTTCAGGCTACCAGGAAATTTCAGACTCAGATAGATATCAGCAGGCTAAGTCCAGGATACTACATCCTGAAAGTAGAAAATGAGACCGGTGCTACCTATGAGCGATTTGCCGTAATAAGATAATTTCTAATAGTAGCTCAGGTTCTTGTGATGAGAATATTCAAATTCTACTTGTTCTTGGCTGGCGTTAGTGGATAACTTTCTCAGCCAGCTGGTAACATCAGATAAAGCATAATTCTTTTTTCCATTGACGGGGTCCTTAATCAGGATTCCGTCGATTTCATTTAACATAAAATGGAGAGCGAAACAGGCATGTAGCGTGTGAAGGGGAATCTCCTCAGTCCATTTCTCCAGAATCTGTGGATATAAGGAAATAACTTCATCAGCTATGGCAGAGAGACCAGCTGCATTTGAGGCATGATAGTTAAACTGG
>JBCDBC010000287.1:0-6443 GCA_039184535.1 Bacteroidota bacterium
AAGGAACATGATAGCCTGGGCAAAGATGATAGGCATTACCCCTGCTGAGTTCACTTTCAATGGTATATATTGTCTGGCTGCGTTTCCTCTTCCCAGTTGTCCCATTCTGCTCCCTAATCTTTGCTGAGCGTAGTTGATAGGGATTTTTCTAGTGGCCTGTGTCAATGCCACAACGGCCATAGTTACCGCTCCTAATGCCAGAAGTTCAATGAAGAAGGTCATAGGAAGTCTGGAGCGTGCCTCGTTGATCAGGGCACCGGGAAAACCGGAAATAATTCCTATCATGATCAAAAGAGAAACACCATTTCCTATTCCATTATCTGTAATTCTTTCTCCTAACCAAACCAGGAACATGGTTCCTGCAGTCAGGATTACTACACTGGTAATCCAAAAGAAAGAAGAATCAGTAGTAGCAGTTGGATAAGATCCATTTAGGTAAGCTACGTATGAAGCTGATTGTCCAAGCGTAATGGCTACTGTCAGATACCTGGTGATCTGATTCATTTTCCTAGTCCCACTCTCTCCTTCCATTCTCAGTTTTTGAATGGAGGGAACTACCGCACCCAATAACTGGACTACGATAGAGGCCGAGATGTAGGGCATAATCCCCAAGGCCAGAATAGATCCCCTTGCAAATGCTCCTCCGAGGAAAGTATTAAAGAGATCCAGAAGTCCGCCGCCATTAGCGCCAAATTCTGCTTCCAGCTGTGCAGAATCAACCCCAGGCAGGGTAATGAAAGTCCCTAATCTGTAGACTGCCAATAGCAACAGGGTATACAAGATCCGGCTCCTTAGCTCGGTTATCTTAAATATATTCCGAAAAGTTTGAATCAGCTCGCGCATTTTATTTATGCTTCAGTATCTGTTCCTTCTCCAGATGTTTGATTTCCTACTTCAGTAGCTGATCCACCCGCGGCTTCAATAGCTTCTTTAGCAGTTTTACTAAACTTATTTAATTTCACGTCTACCTTGGCTTTCAGTTCTCCTCTTCCCAATACCTTCACCAGTTTACGTGTGTTAGAAATGACTCCGTGCTCTTTCAGAAATTCATGGTTGATTTCTGATCCAGGGTATTCTTCTACCAATTTCTGAATAGAATCCAGGTTAATCACCTTATACTCAACTCTGAAACGGTTTTTGAATCCGTACTTAGGAATCCTTCTATATAAGGGCATCTGTCCACCCTCAAACCAAGGTCTGAACTTGTAGCCACTTCTAGACTGAGCACCTTTATGCCCTTTAGTAGAAGTACCTCCTCTGGTGGAACCCTGACCTCTACCAATTCTTTTTCTCTTCTTGGTAGCTCCTTCTGCCGGTTTTAGTGTATGTAATTTCATAACTCAATTACTTTCGTCATTCACTATAGAGATTAGGAAACTTCCTCTACTCTTATCAAATGACTCACTTTTTTTATCATCCCCAGAATCTGAGGTGTTACTTCTTTTTCTACTGATCTATTGATCTTACCAAGTCCCAATGCCTGAATAGTGGCTTTCTGATCCTTGGGCCTATTGATGGTACTTCTAACCTGAGTAATTTTTGCTTTGGGAAACATGTCGCTGTCCTGTTAATTTCTTTCCTAATCGTTAAAAACACCTGCCACTGTCATTCCTCTTTGCTCAGCTACCTGATGTGGCATACGCATTTCTGCTAGTGCTTTCACGGTAGCTTTTACTACATTGTGAGGGTTAGAAGATCCCAAACTTTTCCCGATCACGTTCTTAATTCCTGCACTCTCCAGTACGGCACGCATCGCACCACCGGCCAGTACACCTGTACCAGGGGCAGCTGGCTTCAGTAGGACCTTAGCAGCACCAAACTTAGTGAAGCTACTGTGGGGGATAGTCTCATTCAAAACGGGAATTCTGATCAGGTTTTTTTTCGCGTCATCTACTCCTTTAGAGATAGCGTCTGTTACCTCATTCGCTTTCCCCAGGCCGAATCCTACGATTCCGTTTCCGTTTCCAACCACTACGATGGCACTGAAGCTGAAGCGACGACCACCTTTCACTACTTTCGCGACACGCTTGATCTTCACCACCTTCTCTTCCAGCTCTACGTCGCTACTTTTAATGCGTATGTTATTTGGTAATTTCATGATTCCTAGAAAATTAGACCTCCTTCACGTGCTGCTTCAGCTAATGCTTTTACTCTTCCATGGTACTTGTATCCGCCGCGGTCAAAAACTACTGACTCGACACCTTGTTCTTTTGCCTTTTCAGCCAAGGTTTTCCCTACAAGTGAACTGGCCTCCACTTTTGAAAGTGGCTGCGAAGTTATATCTTTTACCCGAGAAGAACAACTGGCGATTGTTACGCCATCTACGTCATTTATGATCTGTGCATAGATCTGCTTATTGCTTCTGAACACAGATAATCTCGGACGTTCTGCGGTACCTCTAATTTTGGATCTCATTCTCCTTCTGATCCTGGTTCTTCTCAGTACCTTTTTATGTGTTGTAGCCATAACGCTTTATCTATTCAGGGTAATACCTTTATTTTATTTAGCACCTGCTTTACCAGCTTTTCTTCTGATCTGCTCTCCCTTGAATCTGATACCTTTACCTTTATAGGGCTCAGGTGGTCTGAGAGCTCTGATCTTGGCTGCCATCTGACCAATCAACTGCTTGTCGATAGAGGTCAGAACAATCTTAGGATTTGTTCCTCTTTTAGTTTCAGCTTCTACTGTTACTTCAGGAGGAAGGATCATCACTACGGGGTGAGAAAATCCTAATGCCAGCTCGAGGTGGTTTTTTCCTTTGGCTTCTGCTTTATATCCTACCCCTACTACTTCCATCTCCAGGGTGTATCCTTCTGAAACTCCCACCACCATATTGTTGATGAGGGTTCTGTACAGACCATGTAGTGCCTTATGGCGCTTCTGCTCAGTAGGACGCTTTACCACAAAGGAACCGTCTTCAGTTTCCAGAATCATATCTGGATCTACTGGTTGTGTTAGTTCTCCTTTGGGTCCTTTAACAGTTACTAGATTGTTTTTATCTACATCTATAGTAACTCCTGATGGAATTGTAATTGGTAGTTTTCCTATTCTGGACATAACTCTTTCTTAATAGACGTAACATAATACCTCACCACCAACATTCTGTCTCTTAGCTTCTTTAGTAGTCATCACTCCCTTAGGAGTAGTAAGGATGGCTACACCCAGTCCGTCAAGTACTCTTGGCATACTATTCACCTTAGAATACTTTCTCAACCCAGGCTTACTAATTCTAATCAGCTTGGTGATGGCAGGTCTTTTTGACTCACGGTCATACTTAAGGGCAATTTTAATTACTCCCTGTGGGCCTTCGTCCAGGAACTTATACTTGCGTATATATCCCTGCTCATACAATACCCTCGTCATTTCTTTCTTCAGGTTAGAAGCTGGTATGTCTACCACCTTGTGTCCTGAGCTCGAGGCGTTTCTTATTCTGGTAAGAAAATCTGAAATAGGATCTGAATACATATCACCAACTTGTTTTCTTAACTCCTGGTATTTTACCCTGTAGGGCTAATTCTCTAAACTTGATTCTGGAAATCCCGAATCTTCTTAAATATCCACGTGGTCTTCCTGTCAGAAGGCATCTGTTTTTCAGGCGCACTGGAGAAGAATTCCTAGGTAGCAGAGCTAGTCCCTGGTAGTCTCCTGCATCTTTGAGTGCCTGACGCTTAGCAGCATATTTAGCTACTAGCTTCTCACGTTTCTTTTGTCTGGCAACGACTGCTTTTCTGGCCATATCGTTCTCTTATTATTTATTTCTGGAATGGCATTCCGAATTCTCTCAACAATGCCAAAGCCTCTTCGTCTGTTCTGGCTGAGGTTACGAAGGTTACATCCAGTCCGGAGATCTTGTTGATCTGATCTACATTGATCTCAGGGAAGATGATCTGCTCTTTAATCCCCATGTTGAAGTTTCCTCTTCCGTCAAATCCTTTCACCGGAATCCCTCTGAAGTCTCTCACACGTGGCAGGGCCACATTGATGAACCTATCCAGGAATTCATACATTCTGATGTTTCTCAGGGTCACTTTACAACCGATAGGCATACCATCTCTCAACTTAAAGTTTGAGATACTCTTCTTTGCCTTGGTTACGATAGGCTTCTGACCTGAAATCAGTTCAAATTCTTTTACTGAGTGGTCTATTAGCTTCTTATCGCTTACTGCTTCTCCTACCCCTCTTGAGAGGATAATCTTCTCGAGCTTAGGCACCTGCATCACAGTTTTGTAATTAAACTGCTTGGTCAGGTTGTCCTTAATCTGCTCTTTATATTTTGTTTGTA
Source organism: Bacteroidota bacterium (assembly GCA_039184535.1). Lineage (GTDB taxonomy): Bacteria > Bacteroidota > Bacteroidia > J057 > J057 > JBCBKZ01. The sequence goes on from JBCDBC010000287.1 coordinate 4,283, forward strand.
GTCTTGCTTCCACGACTTAGTTTCTTTCTTGTGAAAAGTCTACCAGTATCGCTGGCAACTATATAATTTCTCCGGATTTCTTTGATACTCTCACCCAGCCTTTTCCATTCTCATTCTTCACTCTTCCTATTCTGGTAGGCTGCTTGGTTTTAGGATCTATCAGCATCAGCTTGGATACATTGATAGGTGCTTCCTGCTGCAGAATTCCTCCGTTAGGGTTCTGCTGGTTAGGCCTTGTGTGCTTGCTCACCATATTTATCCCCTGCACGATGGCTTTCCCCTCTTTTGGCATTACTACCATCACTTCTCCTTCTTTTCCTCTATCTCTTCCTGAGAGTACTCTAACAGTATCTCCTTTTCTGATGTGCAACTTGATATTCTTTGTAGCCATTTCTATCTGGTTTAAAAGATTCCTGTTCAAAAATGTTAAAGTACCTCGGGTGCCAGTGAAACAATCTTCATGTAACCTTTATCTCTCAACTCACGAGCTACGGGCCCGAAAATACGTGTCCCTCTTGGGCCACCATCATTTGCCAGCAATACAGCGGCGTTATCATCAAAGCGGATGTAAGACCCATCTTTTCTTCTTCTCTCCTTGCGTGTTCTTACTATCACAGCTTTCACTACGTCTCCTTTTTTCACATTGGAACTGGGATCAGCAGATTTAACACTACATACTATGCGATCTCCAATAGAAGCGTATCTTCTTTTAGTACCACCGAGTACACGTATGCAGAGCAGCTCTTTTGCGCCACTGTTATCTGCTACTTTTACTCTGGATTCCTGCTGTATCATGGGTCAATATATTATTTAGCTTTCTCTACAACTTCTAATAAACGCCAGCGCTTCTTTTTGCTGAGAGGTCTTGTCTCCATGATTCTCACGATATCTCCTTCTCCTGCCTCGTTACTTTCATCATGAGCCATGAAGCGCTTAGTCTTATTTACAAACTTTCCATAGATGGGGTGCTTCACCTTACGGGCTACTGCAACTACAATAGATTTCTCCATTTTGCTGCTCACCACCTTACCCTGGCGAATCTTTCTGAGATTCCTTTGGGTTCCTAGCTCTATAGTTTCTTGCTCGCTCATCTCTTTTATGAATTAGCTTCTTCTACTTCTGATAGTTGTCTTTCACGGAGAACCGTCTTCAGTCTGGCGATAGTCCTTCTGATGGTATTAATATCAGATGGGTTTTCAATGGCTGAGATGGCGTGATTCAGGCGCAGACGAAGTAGCTTATCAGTTTCGTCTTTAATTCTTGCCTCAATCTCTTGGAGTGTCAATTCACGTATTTCTTTAACCTTCATGACAACTTATGGTCTTATTAAGTCTCTTCTAAATACCAGTTTTGTTTTAATTTGAAGCTTGTTTTTGGCAAGTCTTAGCGCCTCTTCCGCCACTTCAAATGGAACCCCGTCCAGTTCGAATAAAATATGACCAGGCTTGATAGGCGCTGCCCAATATTCAGGGTTACCTTTACCCTTACCCATCCTTACCTCTGCAGGCTTCTTGGTGATTGGCTTGTCAGGGAATATTCTGATCCACATTTTTCCTTCACGTTTCATGGCACGAGAGATGGTGATACGACAAGCCTCAATCTGTCTTGAGGTAATGAATCCCTTCTCAAGTGATTTCAGACCGTAGGAACCAAAGGCCATTTCTGCTCCTCTCTGAGCATTTCCTCTAATCCTTCCTTTCTGAACTTTTCTTCTCTTTACTTTCTTTGGCTGTAACATAGCTACCAGCGTTTAACGTGAATATGTTTATCTCTTTCTTCTCTTGTTATTTCCGCGCTTACGGTCAGACTTCACATTAGGAGAAAGGTCTACTTTCCCGAAGATCTCTTTTGTGAAGATCCACACTTTCACTCCTATCACTCCGTAAATGGTGTGGGCTTCTACCAGTGCGTAGTCTATATCTGCTCTTAGTGTCTGTAGTGGAATACGACCCTGCTTATACTGCTCAGTTCTCGCCATCTCCGCTCCTCCTAATCTTCCAGAGCACATGATTTTACATCCTGCTGCACCGGCTCTCATGGTAGAACTCAGGGCCATCTTCATTGCACGACGGAATGAAACCCTTCCTTCCAACTGCTGAGCTATTTGCTGTCCTACCAGGGTATCGTCCAGCTCAGGCCTTTTTATTTCGTAGATGTTAAT
>JBCDBC010000288.1:0-6436 GCA_039184535.1 Bacteroidota bacterium
TCCGTACTCGTGCCTGGACGTGTCGCACACGGCGTCCGCGGCCGACATCAAAAAAGCATATCACAAACTCGCGCTCAAGCTGCACTGGATCTGCTATATCCAGTTCTATGATCAGGTCTCTTAGCTTAGTTAGGTCATCAGATTCCAGGGCCAGCTTGAATTTTTCTTCTATTTCAGCGGCCTTTCTCGCATTACGGTTAGAGACCAGATACTTCTGATATTCTTCATCATTTTCAGTCCATCCTTCCTTACGAGCCCTTTTATTAGTATCCTTTACAGACTTTTGCTGGTATTTACTGATCTGGTCTTCGATCAGCACATCCGCTCGGTACCTCTTCTTAGAGTCTTTGTTGTCTATCAGAGGATCATTGAAGGCATCTACGTGTCCGGAAGCTTTCCAAACCGTAGGATGCATCAGAATAGCCGCATCCAGACCCACGATATTTTCATTCATCTGGACCATGGCTTTCCACCAGGCGGTCTTGATGTTATTCTTCAGTTCTACCCCCAGCTGACCGTAATCATACACAGCGCCTAGCCCATCATATATTTCACTGGAAGGAAAGATGAAGCCATATTCCTTGGAATGTGAAATAAGCTTGGGGAAAATCTCATGGTAATTCATAGATGCGATAATATTTTCTTTCGGAGGCCGAAATTACACAAATAACTATGGCGTGAAAAGGAAAGAAGCCTTTTTAAGTGAATTGATTTGTACACTTTTCCGAGAAATTTCTTTGAAAGTAAAAAATTGGGATAGCATGAAATTTGCTCTACCTTTGGCGGAACATAGAGATGAAGGATTTTTTGTGATGTGGCACAGGCTCTTTGATTGAAAAACACAGCTTTCATTCTTTCCTACCTAAACAAAGCAAGTGATTCTCACCTCCATCTTCTTATCAATAATCACTAAACAATTCTCATGAGAAAAGTACAGAAAGGGGACACCATTAAGGTACACTACAGAGGAACCTTAGATGACGGGTCAGAGTTTGACAGCTCTAAAGGCCGTGAGCCCTTACAGTTTAAGGTAGGAGAAGGAATGGTCATCAAGGGATTTGATGATGGAGTATTAGAGATGCAGGTGGATGAGTCTAAGAAGATCCATATTCCGGCTCAAGACGCTTATGGAGAGGTAAGACAGGAACTCATCTATGAAATAGGCAGAGATCAGTTTCCAGATTCTATCAACCCTGAAGTGGGGATGAGACTGGTTTCTCAAACGCAGGATGGGCAGGAGTTTCCCGTAAAAATAGCTGCGGTAAGTGAAGCTACCATCCAGCTGGATGCGAACCATGATTTGGCTGGGAAAGCCCTGAACTTTGAGCTTACGCTAGTAGAGATAGCTTAGTTTCTGACGAAGATTAAGAGCGTAGATTCCGGTTTAGAGTGGATTAATTTATAGCTATTCTGAAATTGCATATTCTCAAGTAATCCACTTTCATCGGTCCAGAGACCATGTAAAGTGATGATGTCCGGTTGAAGCTCTTCAAAAATATAGTTTTCAAGTGCGCCCTGATCTTTTCCATAGGTCAGGGCCAGTTTTTTATTACATAGTCCTGGGAGATCATAGACTGTCAGCCCTTCTGTCAACAGGAAACCACCTGCGTCAGGAGTAAGAACTGAGGGATGCTGAACATCATTTCTCATGGCTACTTCCTTCACCAGCTCTGCTCTATCCATGATTTCTTGCAAAGGGACCACAGGGTCTTTACTTCTTTTCCAGCTGATGGAGAATGAGAAGAATAAATATACAGTTGCTCCTGCTATAAGCAATGAGTTGAAAATGGGTTTTCTACTAGCGAGAAAAGGAGCTGCCTGAACAAACAGGTCCAAAGAGAGCAAGCTTAACCATATTCCAGCCACAATGAATAGAGTCGCGTACCTATACCAGTCCAGGTGATCATAGGGCATGAGCAAGAATTGGACTGCTCCAATGACTGCCAGTAGAAGAAGGGTCCTCAGTTGCTGGTTCCATCTTCCTTTTCGCCATAACCCTATGAGTAGAGCACTCAGGCCTATCAGCCCTACAATTCCTAAAGGGCCAAATATCCCTTTGGCTAGATGATGTGGTTTCAGCAATAGGGCTGTATTTTCCACGCTTTGTAATCCCTTAGCGTAAAAAGTATTTGGGAGAAAATCCTGAAAGTAGCTCAAGCGGAAGAGTTCATATCCTCCGAGTATGATAATTATAGAAATAAGGCATAGTAGCATCTTCTTCACATAATCTTTCTCGTTCCAGATGAGAATAGGAAAAGCTATGATCAGAAGAATTCCCTCTGGTCGGGTCAAGGCAATTAAGCTCACCGTCAACCCCAGGAGCAAAGCTGTTCTCTCAGATAGATTTTCTTTTGTCAATAAATGGATATGGAATAAAAGTAGAAACAGATAAAGTCCTGTCTCTAGTCCACTCACTGACCACTGAACTATGCTGGGGTGAGTAGGAATGAGCAAAATGAGGATAGCTCCCAGGACGGGAGAAGAAAATCTCTTTCCATGTTGTTTCAGTAGGAGAATAGAAAAAATGCAGAAGAGAATACCCAATAGTTTGGGCGTAAAGGGAATATCCAACGCCCCTAATTTCTGCACGAGAGCCAGAATGGCAACCCAATTGAAGTTGGAGAAGCCTTCTACAGGTGACTTTCCTGACTGGTCTACTAGTCCGTTTCCAGTAGCCCAGTTTTGTGCATAGGCCATGCTGATTCCAGCATCATCTACCAGCCAGTCTCCGAAAAAAGCGGCTTGAATGAGAAACAGAAGCAGACTTACAAGGGCTATCATCCACCAAAAGGAACGTTTATGAGAAAGCCCTTCCATCAATAGCCTATTCTACATGGGCCAGAATGGACCTTCCTGCCTTTACCTTTTGACCCAGCTCTACCTTGATCTTACTGTCCGTAGGCACCAGGATGTCTATCCGGCTACCAAATCTGATGAAGCCATACTCAGCTCCCTGAGAAACTTTATCGCCTTCCTCTATGTACCAGCGAATTCTTCTGGCGAGGAAACCGGCTATCTGCTTGTAAGCCACCGTCACTTTCTCGTTGGCAGTCACTACGTAGTTTTGCTCATTATCTGTAGAAGACTTAGGGTTGAAGGCCATCAGGAATTTACCCGGTAGATACTTAAGCATCTTCACTTCCCCACCTATGGGGTTTCTGTTCACATGCACATCCAGCGGAGACATGAATACGCTGATCTGAATGACAGGACCCTTGAAATAGAGTTCATCCTGAATTTCTTCTATCACTACCACCTGTCCATTACAGGGAGAAAGAATATGGTTGGGATTTTCTTCTATCTCAAAAACGGGGTTTCTGAAGAAGTTCAAGATGAGGCCAAAGAAGATGAGGCCTGCTGGAAGTAGAATGGCAGCCACAACCGGATTGATGAGATATCCTCCTCCTATGATGGCGGCTAGTATGATGAAGGTAACGGGGATAATGATGTTCCCCTCTCTATGTAGGCGCATATATCTTGCAAGTTTCTTGCGAAGATAGAGGCTTTTCTCTGCTAAGAAAGAAGTTTGGGGCTATTTTCCCACTTTTCTATAGATTTCCGAGAGGTCTTTGATCTGAAATTTGCCATATTCTTTCGGCGTGGCGGAGTAAAGAACCTCCCCTCCATTGGTAGTGACCACCTGGATTTTCTTCACCCTGGGGTACAGGTGTAAGTAGGCTATTCCCTCTTCCTGATCAGCTATAGCGCGTTCTATATCATCTTCAGAGACGATGAGCACATTGTGCTTATAGTACTTTTTTAGCTTATCTACATCCTCTATGCCTTCTGGTAGTTCATTGGCATTAATGTATAGCAGGTGCTCTTTGATCTCCTGGTTACGCGCATTAAAGTGTTCTTCTTCCAGATCATCCAGATTGTCTTTGTTTACTTCATAGTTATTTAGGAAAGAAGATAGGTAGGTGTGTAGCCCCTGTATAAGCCCTTCCAGTTTGTATAGGTATGCTCTATAGTCATTGACGTCCTGGAGCTTGATGTAAGCCACTGCATCAGAAGCAGAATATCTTTGCAGAGTAGGGAAGTCATTTAGGTAGATGCCCAGGTTGTTATTTCTGATGGTAAAGGTTCTACGAACTTTTTTAACCGTCTGGACATTATCATTTTTTAAGAATAGGCTGTATTCTGGTTTCCCTTCATATCTGGGTAGTTCATCTTCTGTGATGAAGGTAAAAGGGGTAATGGCCCAGTGTTTTCTGATGGCCTTATCCAGAATTTGATTGTAGGTGGAACCAGCATCGCTATCTAATACTACCAGTAGAGTAGTCTGCTTGAATCTACTGAACTTTTCTACCCCTGATCTGGTGGTAGACTGTGAATGGGCACTGAAGGAGCATAATAAAAGTAATGTCAGACTTATAATAGTGCTTCTGCTATTCAACATTATAAGGACTGGTTAGGGAATAATACTTTTGAGATCAATTCTTTAAGTAAGTAAGATTCAGGGAAAAAGGGGAGTTACTTCGCGTTAACTAGATAAACTCCCGCGAGAATGATCCCCATTCCCAGGTATTGTTGGAATAAGATCTGTTCTCCATCTAGTAGTCCCCATAGTAGTGCCACTATTGGAATTAGATAGGTAACAGAAGAGGAAAAGACCTGATCCTTGAAACTGATGAGTTTATTAAAGAGCACCATGGCCAGAGCAGTACCTACGACCGCAAGTATGATGATATACCCAAATGAGGAGGGGCCCTGCTCATGTGTATTTAGAATGGTCCAAAAATCAGTGGTCCCCAGGTAGAAAGTATAAGGAACGGCTGCGACGGTCAGCACCAGAGCGGTCACCAGAATAGGATGAATGGTAGAAAGGTATTTCTTAATAATGTTGGAACTGAGGCCATAACAGACAGTAGCGAAAATGACCAGCAGAGAATAATAAAGCTGACTACCAATCTGGATATTCCCACTTTTGGCTAAAATAAGTACTACTGCCCCTATTAAGCCCACAATGACACCTGAAAGTTGTTTCCAAGAAAAAGCTAGCCCAAACAGACTCACGCCTAGTATCCACACCGATATGGGGGTAAGTACATTGAGGATTCCGGCTGTAGCAGAGTTTAAACCTGTTTCTGCTATGGGAAAAAGGAAAGAGGGGATACCGTTTCCAATACAGCCTACTGCAATGATGCCTATCCACTGAGCTTTTGTAATACCTGCTAGTTCTTGCTTAAAGCGCCATAACCATGGGAGCAGCGTAAGGCTGGACACAATCATTCTAAGTGCCCCTATTTGGAAAGGAGGGAAAGCTACCAACCCCTTTTTGATTAGAATGAAACTACTTCCCCAAACCAAAGCCAGAATCAATAAAAGACCCCACGCCAGGAGATCATCTTTCTCCATGCTTATTTACCTCTTTTGTGTTTAAAAAAATCCTTCATCAGCGCACTGCACTCTTCCTCCATGATTCCACCTACCACCGTAGCCTTAGGGTGAAGGAGAAAAGGTTTATACCTCCTGAATCCGAATTTAGGTTCTTCTGCCCCATAGACTACCTTGGAAAGTTGGGCCCATTTGATAGCACCTGCACACATGGGGCAGGGCTCCACAGTAACATAAATGGTGCAGTCGGGGAGGTACTTGCTGTTAAAATATTCACAGGCAGCTGTCAGTGCTATCATTTCTGCATGTGCGGTGGGATCTTGTAAGCGCTCTGTCTGGTTATACCCCTTCCCTATAATTTGATAATCACTGACTATGACGGCTCCTATGGGGACCTCATTTTCCTCATAGGCCTGTTCTGCCAGCAGATAAGCCTGGCGCATAAAATGCTCGTCAGAATGAATAGATAGCTTCATAGCTAGAAAAGCCTGGGATCAGGAAGAAAGTTGGCTAAGTTCCTGATAAAGTTTAGAGAGGGGAAGCCCCACCACCGCATAATAATCACCGTCAATGCTGGTGATGCCTACTTTTCCTATCCACTCTTGAATGCCGTAACTCCCTGCTTTGTCAAATGGCTTGTAAGTATCTACGTAGTGAATGATTTCATCCTGACTGAGTTTTTTGAAGGTAACCTGGGTCTCTTCTGCAAAGCTTTTGAATTTCCCTTTATAGAAAATGGTTACGCCTGTCACCACCTGATGGGTTTTGCCGGATAGCTTAGTCAGCATATCTATGGCTTCCTCTCTTGTTTTAGGTTTTCCCATGATCTCCCCCTCGAGCCCTACAATGGTGTCTGCTGTGATCACAATGTTATCTGGAGAAAGATCATCATATGCTTTTGCTTTATTCTCCGAAACCAACACAGCTACCGCTCTCGGATGAATGTCTTCCGGATAGTATTCGTTTACAGGCCTTACGACAATGTCAAATTCTACCCCTAGTTCAGAGAGCAATTCTTTTCTTCTGGGAGAATTAGATGCCAGAATAAGTGGCGCAGGTAAGTTCATATAGTCTGAATTTGAAAAATCGAAGTTAGTCA
>JBCDBC010000289.1:0-6429 GCA_039184535.1 Bacteroidota bacterium
AAGTGTGTTAAATATGATTCCTGCTCATCAGGATAGCCCTAAGGCTCTTTTGTTCCCTTCCTCATCTATTCCACTGTCAGCAAAGTCATCAAAGGCTCTCTCTGTAACCCTGATGATGTGGTCCGCAATGAAGGGGGCTCCCTCTTGGGCCCCTTGCTCAGGATGCTTCAGGGCACACTCCCATTCCATGACTGCCCAGCCGTAATAGTCATACTGAGTAAGTTTGGAGAATATAGACATGAAGTCTACCTGACCATCTCCCAGGGAGCGGAATCTTCCTGCTCTTTCTACCCAACCCTGGTATCCACCGTAGACACCTGATCTTCCATTAGGATTAAACTCGGCATCCTTTACATGGAACATCTTGATCTTTTCATGGTAAATGTCAATGTGCTCCAGGTAATCCAGTTGCTGTAGCACAAAGTGGCTGGGGTCATATAGCATATTACAACGGGAGTGATTTCCAGTAGCTTCCAGGAACCTTTCAAAGGTTACCCCGTCATGAAGGTCTTCTCCAGGATGTATTTCATAGCAGAGGTCTACTCCTACCTCATCAAATGCATTTAGGATGGGCACCCATCTGTCAGCCAGTTCCTTAAAGCCCAGCTCTACCAAACCAGCAGGTCTTTGTGGCCACGGGTACATATACGGCCAAAGGAAGGCACCGGAGAAGGTAACATGGGCTGTCAACCCAAAGTTTTCACTGGCTTTAGCGGCTAGCATCAGTTGATTTACTGCCCACTCCTGTCTGGCTTTAGGATTACCGTGAACTTCATCAGGGGCAAAGCCATCAAACATCTGATCATAGGCAGGATGTACAGCTACTAACTGTCCCTGAAGGTGAGTAGACAGTTCTGTAATTTCTACGCCAGCATCCTTACAGATTCCCTTTACTTCATCTACATAGGTTTTACTTTCTGCAGCCAGTTTGAGGTCTATGGCTCTGGAATCCCAGGTAGGTATTTGTACGCCTACATAGCCAAGATCTGCCGCCCATTTGCATATGCTTTCCAAGCTGTTAAAAGGAGCTTCATCTCCTAAAAACTGAGCAAGAAATATAGCGGGTCCTTTTATGGTCTTCATATGTTGTTGTTTTGTAATGACAAGTGTAGAATGATTGCGTTTTGAATGAAAGAATGTTGAATGACTGAATGGAATTAAGGGGTAAGCTTAAGTTTAACCTTCTGCTTAGCCTTACACCTACCCCTCTCAGTGGTCAATCATAGGAAACCATTTCTGGTCAGAGGCACTGGACTGAACCACGGTTTCCACAAAGGCCATTCCTCTGACCCCATCATCTATTGTAGGGAAGTCTGTGTCATATTCACCAGGTTCTTCTCCTGCTAGCTTGGCTCTTAATGCCCTTGCGAAGTTTCTGTAAATACTGGCAAAGGCTTCCAGGTATCCTTCAGGGTGCCCTGCTGGGATACGTGTATGCGCCTGTGCACGTGGGTGTAAGTCTCCCTTTCCCGTTCTTAAAATACTTTTAGAATCCTGGTCTTTGTGTATGAGGGTATTAGGCTCCATCTGGTGCCACTCTAGTCCCCCTTTTTCTCCATAGATTCTGATGTTCAGAGAATTCTCTTCTCCGTTAGAGATCTGGCTACAGTGAAGGACTCCTTTAGCCCCATTATCAAAGTGAAGGAGAATATTTCCATCATCATCCAGCAGTCTTCCTTCCACAAAGGTGCTGAGGTCTGCACACATTTCCGTGATCTTCAGACCAGAGATATACTCCGCCAGATTCTCAGCGTGAGTTCCAATGTCTCCAATAGAACCCGCTTTCCCCGATCTCTTAGGATCAGTCCTCCAGGCTGCCTGCTTTTGTCCACTTGCCTCTACAAAGTCTGATAACCAACCTTGCGGATACTCTACCACTATCTTTCTGATTTTGCCCAGATCTCCAGCAGCTATCATTTCCTTAGCCTGCTTGACCATGGGATAACCTGTATAGTTATGCGTCAGGGCAAATAAGGCATTCTTCTCCTTAACCAGCTTTTGAAGTTCAAATGCTTCTTCCATAGAAAAGCACAACGGCTTATCACAGATAACTGCGAATCCATGCTCTATGGCCATTTTAGCTGGTGGGAAGTGCACATGATTTGGGGTTACAATGGAAATAAAGTCCATTCTTTCACCCTCGGGCAATTCTTTCTCTTTAAGGATCATCTCCTCATAAGAGCCATATACTCTGTCTTCCGGGAGAAAAAGCTCAGCCCCAGACTTTTTAGATTTCTCAGGATTACTACTAAAGGCGCCACAAACCAGTTCTATTTCCCCATCGATAGCCGCTGCCATTCTGTGAACAGCCCCTATAAAGGCTCCGATTCCTCCTCCTACCATTCCCATGCGCATTTTTCTTTTCATAGGATGCAAATATTAATTGTGTCTTTAAGAATACATGTACCTAATTCTCACTCACCGCTAAGGGAAAATGAGGGACATTGAAATGAAGATTGACTTCCTGAATAGAGACACCAAAGGAAGGAAAAACTACTGGATTATTCCCGTGAGAAGGGGAGATTTCTCTAGCAAACGTTTGAATTTTAGTCAATAAAATTTTCCTATTCCTCCTCTTTCAAGGTAGAAAAAAGTGCTTATGCCAACCTGCAATACACATTCCATTAGGGATTAGCTGTAGTTTTTCTTCAGAAACTGCTTGAAGGCCTGATAATCCACCTCCATCTCTACAGAAGCTTTTTTCTTATCCGCTAACTCTGATAAGCGAGTGGGGATATCCACCTTCCTATTAATGACAGGCTCTACTACATCCAGGAATTTAGAAGGATGTGCCGTTTCTAAAATGACGCCCTGACAATGAGGATAGTGCTCCTGAAACTGTCTCAAGGCGAGGTACCCAACTGCTCCGTGTGGATCCATGACATACTTATAAGTATCATAAATGTGCTGCATGGCATCACGGGTTTGCTGGTCATCAAAGGCAAAACCTTCAATTAATCGACACATGTCCTGCCAATCGCTTTCGAAGAGATCCTGCATACGCGCGAAGTTGGAAGGGTTGCCCACATCCATGGCATTAGAGATAGTCTGCACAGAAGGCTTGGGAGAGAATTCTCCCCTTTTTAGGTACTGGGGTACCACATCATTTACATTTGTGGCGGCGATGAATTTGGCTATAGGGAGTCCCATTCTCTGCGCCAGGAGGCCTGCCGTCAGGTTGCCAAAGTTTCCTGAAGGAATGGAGAATACAACTGGCAGCTCTTTATTCTCCAGTTTTTGATAAGCTCTGAAGTAGTAAAGAGACTGAGGGATAAGGCGAGCAATATTGATAGAATTAGCAGAGGTAAGCTTGATGGCACCCGTCAGTTCCTTGTCCAGGAAGGCCGTTTTGACCAGCTTCTGGCAATCATCAAAGGTGCCGTCTATTTCCAGGGCAGTGATATTCTGGCCAAGTGTGGTGAGCTGCTTTTCCTGCAGGTAGCTCACCTTTCCACTTGGGTATAAGATTACCACTTCTATATCAGGCGCCCCCAGGAAGCCTGCAGCTACTGCTCCTCCTGTATCACCGGAAGTAGCTACGAGGATGACCAGTTTTTCCTGGTCCTGACGGGCAAAGTGCCCCATCAACCCTGCCATGAAGCGAGCGCCAAAATCTTTAAAGGCGAGAGAAGGTCCATGAAACAATTCCTGAATATGGGTTCCCTCATCCAGGCTGACTATAGGTGCATCAAAGGTGATGGTATTATTGACGATCTCACATAGCTCATCCTCAGAAATCAACTTATCAATGAGTGCATCCTCAAAGAGATGTTTACAAACCTCATAGGATAGTTGAGGAAAAGAATAATCAGGTAGTTTCTCGAAAAATTCTGCAGGCAGTGGGTGAATATTCTCCGGCATATATAGGCCATTATCCTCCGGGAGGCCAGTCATCACCGCATGCTTGAGAGAAACTCTCGTAGAGGCATTCTTTGTACTGTAGAGGTACATGATTCAGGTATTCGAGTGTTTAGGTTGATTGTGTTTCTAAAGGGCATAAAAGAAATAACATATAAGGAAAATCACAACAAAGGGGGATTCTTTCTCTAATGCCACATTTGTACTATCTTTCTTCTATGAAATACCTTGGATGTCTTGTAAGCCTATTGTTAGTACTTTCCTGCACCTCTCAGCCTGATCCCTCATTAGCGGATGTCTTTTCGCCCTGGGACGGTAAATGGAAGGGAGAATTTATTATCTATGAAGATAGCTTAGGTCAACAGGAAGGGGATCCCTTTCCAGAAATCAAGAGTTTAGAAGAACTCCAAGCACTTCCTCTTAAAGAAACCTTTAGGGTGCAAGTAGAACAGGAGTATATTTCAGAAACGCCCTTTTATCAAACTGTGAAGATCCAGGATACCTATGCTGAGGCTGATGGTAGTATGAAGACCTATACCAGTACTGGATATAATAAGGTAGAAGGATCTGAACTCCTATGTGTGGTCCATAAGCCTGATGAAAAAGTTATCCATAAGGCTGTGGTTCCTGCCCCTAATATCATCATCTGGTCCAGAGACATCCGGGTACCCTCTACCAAGATAGAGTACTTTTATGAGAAGGTGGAAGATGATACCTATTATATTGTAGGCTGGGGATATTATGAATCAGATGATCCTGAAAAGCGTCCCAAGACCTGGTTTTACGCAGCTTATGAAAGGCAGTAGGCTTTTTAAGAAGGTAACTCCCAAGGTATCTAAGGCTCTCGAAGGGACCTTTCGCCCCAATTAGCTAAGTCGTTTCGAGAGCCTCAACGATCTTGAAGAGAAAACCAAATATAACTATCCTTCAACAGCTGGCCTCCACATAGGTCCCACTCCAGCTAGTAATACCAGTGTATTGAAAAAGACATTTGATGCATTTCCGGAAGCGATGGAACCAGCGGAATCCAGGAAGAACCAACTGAGTATGCCAAACAGCACAGCCTTTCTTACAGCCTCAGGTGCGTGATCATATACCCATTTTGATAACAGCCAGATGGTAACTCCCCAGCCAAGCAGAAATCCACCAGCTAGCGCTGACATAAAACGGGTGTCTGGCGACTCAAAGGTGGTCATCCCATCTAAGGGCCAACTAAGAATATCCATGGTAAGTCTGGCAGGTTCCATGGTGGCGACCATAGTACCAAAAAAGAAGACTGGTCCGAAGGAACCTATTACTATAGCGGTGATTTTTAGCCAATACTTATGAAAGGCCTGGGTTCTCCATTTGCTTACTCGATTTGATGTGCTCATAACGCTTTGATTAAGGTGATGAGACAAGTATACAGGAGATTCAAAAAGCCTCATAGACGGAAGCGTACAATGGAAGATTTACCTTACCTCCAACTTCGCGAATACAGGCACATGATCAGATATACCTCTTGCTTGCTTGAGTCTCCTGCAAGATGGGACAAAGTCTATTCTCCCTGACTTCCTGAGCAGCATATGGTAGGAGGAGAAATATACATTGTCAATGGAGTGGTTAAAGTAGTTGCCTCTTTTACACTTTCGCTTGAGGGTGGTTTGAACATTCTCCAAAGCTGATAAGAAGCCTTTCCGATAAAGTTTCCTCCACACCTTATGTTTCTCATCTAGGTTGAAGTCTCCAGCTATAATGAAACTTCTGCTTCCTAATTTTTCCACGTAGTCAATGAAGTATTGTATCTCCTCCTCCGGTTTCTGATCGAACCTCCTTGCATGAAAATTAATGAGATGGAAGAAGGTACTCTTTCGTCCCTTTTTCACTCTGAACTTAGCCAGGAAGGGTTCTCTGTGGATCTTATCTGCCAACTCCTTATCGAGATAGGGGCTTCCTATCAGGTCCAATTTAGAAGGTTTCCATAGGATGGCATAACGCTCGCTGATATAGCTGGAAGGGCTTTTGGTAGGCAGGCTTACCCTATAGTCCCACCTACTCCCTGAGCGATTGAGTTCGTCTGCGATTCTAGCTACTGCCTGTGCTCCAGCTGGGTCTTTCCCCACGACCTCCTGTATAGCTACAAGATCATGTTCCTTGAGTATATCCGCTATCACCTTGATCTCCATATCATCTTTAGACCTACCCAGATTTTGAATGTTCCAACTGACGACCGAAAAGGATTGGGAAATGAGAATGGAGAATTGAAGACTGAGGGTCAGGAGGAGTAGGGAGGTACGAGTCATGGAAAAAGTATGAGCGCTTTGGGTTAAAGGTAAATAGACTTCAGATTTTGAGAAAATCCTCTTTTTTGTATGTTTGAAGGATGAAAGGCCAACCCTTTGATAAAATCATCAAAGAAAACCTGACGGCCTCATTCTTTAGCCTCCTACGTTACCACCTGAACATTGACATTGCCAAGGCAGAAATTCTTCCTCCTGCCCAGTACAGTACTTTGAAGCGGGAAGTAGACTATCTAGCAAAGGTCAAAACTACCCGTGGAGAAATATTTATCCTTCATCTGGAGTTTCAAAC